>JBEKBL010000007.1:0-17615 GCA_050015415.1 Solirubrobacteraceae bacterium | reverse complement strand
AAACCTGGTCGTCTCGGCGCTCGCGGCGCGCTACGACGTCGAGGCAGTCGAGACGCGCGCCAGCGGCCACGCGACGGAGCTGGTCGCTCCCGCCGCCGCGGGCGAGTACGACTTGGTCGTCGCGTTCGGCGGCGACGGCACGGTCAACGAGGTCGCAAACGGGCTCGCCGGATCGCAGACGCCGCTGACGCCGCTTCCCGGAGGATCGGCGAACGTTTTCTGCAAGCTGCTCGGCATCCCGCCGGAGATCGTCGACGCAACGGCGCACGTGCTGGCGCTCGCCGACAGCTGGCAGCCACGGAATGTGGATCTGGGCATCGTCGCCGGCCGCCACTACACGTTCAGCGCCGGCGTGGGGATCGACGCGAGCGTCGTGCGCCAGGTCGACGCGCACCCCGCCCTCAAACGCCGCTTCGGACCGAGCTTCTTTCTCGCCAGTGCGTTGTGGACGTTCAGCCGCCACTACCTTCGGGGCGCGCCACGGCTGCGCGTCAGCGTCGCGGGTGGCACGCTCGAGGGGATGACCGCGATCGTTCAAAACGCCGAGCATTACACCTACTTCAATGACCGCCCGATTGACCTGGCCGACGGCGCGACGCTCTCGAGCGGCACGCTCGCGGGCCTCGTGCTGCGCCGCGGGGCGCTGCGCGACGTGCCATCGCTGCTCCTCCGCGGCGTCGCCGGCGGAGGCCGAATGGCCGCACACAGCCAGGTCGCGACTTTTGCGGCGAGCGAGTCGGTCGTGATCGCGAGCGTCGACGGGCGGCCGCTGCCGCTACAGCTCGACGGCGACTACATCGGTGACGTCGCGGAGGCTCACTTCGCGATCCGGCCGGGCGCGCTGCGCGTGCTCGCCTGACTCGCCGAAGCTCGTCAGACGCGCCTATCCCCCGCCTGGCGTGACGCGGAACGCGTCGAACACCGAGTCGATGTTGCGCAGTCGCTGGATCGTCGCCTTCAGCGCCTGCGTATCGGCGCACTCAACGACGAAGCGATTGCGGATCATCGGCGGATTTGCGGTGCATTGCGCCTCGACGATGTTCATACCGGCCTCGGAGAAGGTGCGCGAGAGGTCCTCGAGCAGGCGGTGGCGGTCCCAGCCGTCGATCTGGATCTCGACCTTGAAGCCGGTCGTCAGCTCGCCGTCCCAGGCGACTGGGGTGAAGCGGTCGGGGTCGCGGCGCAGCGCGCGCACGTTCGGGCAATCCTCGCGGTGGATCGTGATGCCGCGGCCGAGCGAGATGTAGCCGACGATCTCATCGCCCGGGGCCGGACGGCAGCACTTGGCGAGGCGCAGCATCACGTCGCTGACGCCCTCAACGCGGATCCCGAACTCGCTCGAGGAGTTGGTCGGGCGGCGGCGCTCGCGCCGCGTGGAGACGATCGCGCTCGCGCTCTGCTCCTCCTCGGCCGCCTCACCGCGCTTCAACCGCGTCAGGATCTTTGCGACGACGGTCTTCGGCGTGATCTTCGCTGCGCCGAGGGCGACATAGAAGTCCTCAGCCCTGCGGAAGCCCATCTCGCGGATCACGTCGGCGAGCAGCGCCGAGCCGGTGATCCGCTGGCCCGGCAGGCCCTGCTTGCGCAGCGCTTCCTGCAGCGCCTCACGGCCCGAATGCTCGGTGTCCTGGCGCGACTCGGCCTTGAACCACTGCTTGATCTTGTTGCGCGCCCGCGTCGTCTTGACGACGGCGAGCCAGTCGCGCGACGGTCCGCGCTCACGCTTGGAGGTCAGGACCTCGACGATGTCGCCGGAGCGCAGCTCGTAGTGGAGCGGCACGATCTTGCCGTTGACCTTGGCGCCGACGCAGCGGTGGCCGACGTCCGTGTGAACCTCGTATGCGAAGTCGAGCGGTGTCGCTCCCGCCGCCAGCGACTTGACCTCGCCCTTCGGCGTGAAGACATAGACCTCGTCCTCGAAGAGGTCGACGCGAAGCGTCTCCATGAACTCCTTCGGATCGCTCGTCTCGCTCTGCCAGTCAACCATCGATCGCAGCCACTTGAGCTTCTCGGTGTCCTCCGACCAGGCGGCCTTGCCGCCCTTCGCGGCGTCGGCCGAGCGCTTGTACATCCAGTGCGCGGCGACGCCGTACTCGGCCATCGTGTGCATCTCGCGGGTGCGGATCTGGATCTCGAGTGGCTGTCCCTCTGGCCCGATCACCGTCGTGTGCAGCGACTGGTACATGTTAAATTTGGGCATCGCGATGAAGTCCTTGAAGCGGCCGGGCAGCGGCTTCCACAGAGAGTGGATGACGCCGACCGCGCCGTAGCAGTCCTTCACGCCCGAGACGACGACGCGCATCGCGGTGAGGTCGTAGATCTCGTTGAACTCGCGGTCCTTGCGGGTCATCTTCGAGTAGATCGAGAAGAAGTGCTTGGCGCGGCCCGCGATCAACGCCGAGATCCCGACCGCTTCGAGCTCCTGCTCGAGGTAGGAACCGGCGGTCGCCACGTAGCGCTCACGCTCCTCGCGCTGCTGCGCGACGAGCCCCTTGATCTCGGCGTACTTGCGCGGGTGGAGCACCGCGAACGCAAGATCCTCGAGCTCCCACTTGATCGCGTGGATGCCAAGGCGGTGGGCGATCGGCGCGTAGATCTCGAGCCTCCCGCGGGCTTTCTCGAGCTGCTTCTGCTTGGGCAGTGCGGCGAGCGTGCGCATGTTGTGCAGGCGATCGGCGAGCTTGATCAAGACGACGCGCACATCGCTCGCCATCGCGACGATCATCTTGCGGTAGTTCTCGGCCTGCGCCTCGTCGCGCGAGGAGAACGTGATCCCGGTCAGCTTCGTCACACCGTCAACGAGGCTCGCGACCTCGTCGCCGAAGCGCTCCTGCACCTCGTCGAGCGAAGCGCTCGTATCCTCGACGGTGTCGTGGAGCAGGGCCGCGCAGAGCGTCTCTGTGTCGAGCAGCATGCCGGCGCAGATCAGCGCGACGCCGACCGGATGGACGATGAACTCCTCACCAGAGCGGCGGCGCTGGTCAGCGTGGTGCTCGCAGGCGAAGACGAACGCCGCCTCGACGCGCTCGCGGTCGATCTCGACGAGCGAGTCCTCGCCGTGCTCCTCGACGATCGCGAAGAGATCGCCCAGCAGGCGCCGCTCGTCAGCAGTCAGCGTGTCGGGGGCGGTCGGCAGGCGCACAGCAGCCTCACGCCGGGCGAGCGGCGCGCGGCGGCGACCGCGGCTCTCCACCGGGTCTACGCCACCTGCTCCTTGCTGGGTTCGAGGTATGTCAGTCCGTCCTTGAGGCGCTGCTGGTAGAGGAGGTATGCGGGCGACTGCTCCAGCGCCACCCGGCCCATGCCGTTGAGGCGCACCGAACGCTGCTCGCGGTCGAGGACGACGAGGTCAAGCTCGGTGAGAACCCGGAGCATCCGGCCGGCCAACTCGGCCGATCGCGCCGATTCCCCACGCAGGGCCGCCTCAAGCTCCTCCCCCGCCACTTCACCCCGGTCGCGCAGCTTCCGGTAGCAGTCGGCGAGCGAGTCGCGGAGCTGATGCTCCCGCCCGTGTATGTGTAGAGCAAAGCGTAGCTCAGGCTCTCCCCACGCGAGATGGCAGAAACCGGCGCTGAGGCCGGCGCGCGCGAGCGCGAGCTGGGCCTCGCCGACCGGTGGATCGAGCAGCACGACATGGGGATAGCTGTCAGCGAGCCCGCGATCGCGCTCGATTGCGTCGTAGGAGCAGAGATCGAAGCCGCCGATGCGCCCGCGGAGGTGCTCGGCGCGCTCGGTCGCGGAGGCGCAGACGACCAGCACTGGATCCTCGCACGCCACCAGCTCCATGATCGTTGCGGCAATCCCGCGGCCGCAACGATCGCGCAGTTGCCGTTGCGGAGCGTCGTCTGTTTCGTACTGGGGCGCAGGATCGCGGTCGAGCTCGGCAAAGGCCCGCTCGAGGTAATTGTCGCTCTCGCCGACGATCCTCACGGGCGGCGGGTCGGATGGCGCAAGCGCGCGTAGAACGAGGCGTGGCTCGACGACGCCCTGCCAGTCGTTCCGCTCGAGGCGGAATGCAGCGTCGACCGGCACGCCCGGCTCGACCGGCAGCCGTCCGCCGCTGCCAAACGCGACAGCCCGGGCCCGCGCTCGCCCCGAGCTGACGCTGAAGCGCGCGTGATCCGCCCGTCCCTCGCCGCCAAAACCCGTCGGCTCGCTCAGCGTGGCCGCCGAGAGCAACAGCGAGACGGCCGGATTGGCGGCGCCGAACGGCGCCAGCTCCGCCAGCTCCTCGACGAGGCCGAGGCCGATGTCCTCACCGTCGGCGAGCGCATCGACCCGCTCCCGCGCGATCAGATCGGCGGCCGTGAGCACGGAGGTGGCATACCCGACAAACGCTCGACGGAAGCCTTCGACGCGCCCGGGGGCGACCTGAAGCCCAGCCGCAGCGCGATGACCGCCGTGGCTGATCAGCTCTGCACTCGTCGCGTCAAGCCCGCCGAGAAGGTCGAATGCGGGAATCGAGCGCGCGGAGCCAATCGCTGGCGATTCCTCGTTCGCGGGCAGCGCGATTAGCACCGCGGGACGGTGATGGCGCTCGGCGATTCGTGCAGCGACGATGCCGATGACGCCCGGGTGCCAGTCCTCGCCGGCGAGCACGTAGGCAGCGGCCGGACCGCTCGCGGCGACCTGCGCCTCAGCCTCGAAGCGGATCCGCGTCTCGACGTGACGGCGTTCGGCGTTCAGATGATCGAGCTCGTCGGCCAGTGCAGCAGCACGCTCGCCGTCCTCGGTCAGCAGCAGCTCGAGCGCGCAGTCCGGACGGTGGAGGCGTCCCGCGGCGTTGAGCCGCGGAGCGAGGCGGAATGCAAGCGCCCGCTCATCCAGCCGCAGCGGATCGACCTGCGCGATCCGCATCAACGCGCGCAGACCGGGCCGCGCCGTCGAGGCGAGTGCGCGCAGACCGGCGCGGACGAGACGGCGGTTCTCGCCAACCAGCGGCACCACGTCGGCGACCGTCGCGATCGCGACGAGCTCGAGCTCTTCCGGACGCTCCCGCTCGTCTAGCCCGGCGCCGGCGCGCAGCGCCTGCGCGAGCTTCGCCGCGACCGCGGTGGCGCAGAGGTGAACGCACGGATAGCCAGACAGAGCCGGATGCACGATCGGCGCGTCGGGCAGCAGCCCATCGGCGCGGGGCGCGTGGTGGTCGCTGACGAGGACGTCGATGCCGGCGGCCCGCGCGGCAGCCACCTGCTCGACCGCTGTGATCGCACAGTCCGCGGTTATCAGCAGCTTGGTGCCCCGCGACGCGAGACGCTCGACGGTCGGCGCCCCGAGCCCGTAGCCGTCGCTGATGCGGTCGGGCAGGTACCAATCGACGTCGGCGCCGAGCGAGCGGAGCGCGCTGACGAGAATCGCCGTCGAGCAGACGCCGTCACAGTCGTAATCGCCGTGCACGGTAATGACCGAGCCCGCCCCGACGTGTCCGAGCACGAGCTCGACCGCGGCGCCGATGCCACGAAACGCGCGCGGCGAGTAGGCCTCATCAGCCGCGAGAAACGCGCGCGCTTCGGCGGCGTCTTTGAGCCCGCGGCGGCACAGTACCTGCGCCAGGACGTGGCTCACCCCAAGGTCGCGCTCCAGTGCTACGACATCGGAGAATGCGACCGGCTTGACGTCGAAAGCGACCGGTGATGAATCGCGCTGGGGCATTGCACCAGCACTATGGGGGGACCAGCGGACGTTTTTTGGTCGGAGGCGCTGGGGCGCCTGGCTGCGCGGGACGCCTGGGGCTAGCCCGCCCGGCGGGGCTCGGTCTGGGCTCCCACGAGGTAGGCGATGGCCATGCCGATCAGGGCGCCGGGGACCGCGTAGAGGACGGTCGAGACGTGGGTGTTGTGGAGGCCCGGGATTGCGAGGCCGTGATGGCTGATCGCGAAGATCACGAGGCCGGCGATCACCGCCCCGGCGATCGACGCCAGTAGCGCGCCGACGATCCCGCCCCAGAAACGGTCGGGAACCCAGATCGCGTAGTGCCAGATCGCAAGGCCCATCATCACCCAGGCGAGCATGCCCATTAGCGGTTCCTCCCGTGGCGGCGGTTGCGGCCGCGCGACTTCGACGCGCCGAGCGGGCGCTGACTGCGCTGATCCTTGGGCATCACGACGTCCTCGGGACGCGCGTCGGCGGTCGGGTCGATCTCGGGCTCCGGCTCGGGCACGAGCGCCTGTGCGCCGGGACGGTCGGCGTGCAGGTCGCGGACGAGCGAGCTCCACTCGGAGCGGGAGACGCTCGCGCCCGGGACCTGCGGCTCGGTCAGGCGCCCGCCGCGGCGGCGCGACTTCTCGGCGTTGGTCTCGGTCTCGCGCGCTTCCTCGCCCGATGTCGCGTAGGCCGGTACGACGCCGCCGTGGGCCGCGGCGATCCGCGCGCGGCGGCGGCGGTAGACCGGCTCGCGCTCCTTCCAATGGGTCAGGACCGGTGAAGCGATGAAGATCGATGAGTAGGCGCCTGAGGCGACGCCGACGAGCAGCGCGAATGCGAAGTCCTTGAGCGTGCTGCCGCCGAATAGCAGCAGCGCGATGACCGGCAGCAGTGTGCAGAAGCTCGTCGCCAGCGACCTTGTCAGCACCTCGGACATGGAGCGGTTGACGACCTGCGAGAACGCGGCGTTCTGCATTCGCTTGACGTTCTCTCGCACCCTGTCGAAGACGATGATCGTGTCGTAGATCGAATAGCCGAGGATGGTTAAGAGCGCCGCCACGGTCGAGTCGGTCACCTGCCTCCCGGTCAGCGCGTAGACGCCGGCGGTGATCAACAAGTCGTGGGCCAGCGCGATCAGCACCGGCACCGCGTATTTCCACTCGAAGCGCAGCGCGATGTAGGCGGCGATCGCAAGCAGTGAGGCGATGATCGCGACGATCGCCGAGTCGGCAACCGTCTTGCCGAAGCTCGGGCCGACCGACTCCGAGCTGAAGTCGCCCGACTTGACTCCGAACGCGTGGTCCAACGCGTACCAGACGGTGCCCGGCGAAAACTGAGAGCCGATCTGCCCGGGCGTGAGCGTCTTGACGGAGATCTGGAAGCTGTTCGACAGGGGCACCGTCTTTGAGCCGCTGCCGTAGGTCTTCGCGCTGACCTGCTGGACAACCGGGTTCTGCAGCGCAGTCCTGAGCTTCTTGCCGGGAAGCGATGCCAGCACCTTGTCGACCTGGCTGACGCTGGCGCGGTGCACGAACGTTGTCTGGATCTGGGTTCCCGACACGAAGTCGATGCCGAGATCGATCCCCTTGGCGCCGATCGCGATCGCGCCGACGGCGAGGATCGTGCCCGACAGCGTGAAGAACCAGCGCGACTTGCCCATGAAGTCAAAGCGCCAGGCATGGCTCCTCTTGCGCACGCCGATCGCCGCCGGGCGAGCAACGAATCGCGTCGAGCCCATCGTGCTGAGGATCGCGCGGGTCGCCGCCACCGCGGTCAGCAGCGAGACGATCACGCCGATGCCGAGCGTGAAAGCGAAGCCCTTGACGTCGGACTGCGAGAGCATGAAGAGGATGAATGCGGCCATGAAGGTCACGGCGTTGGCGTCGACGATCGCCGCGAAGCCGCGCTTGTAGCCCGCGGCAATCGCGTTCGCCGGTGAGCGGCCGGCGCGGGACTCCTCCTTGACACGCTCGAAGATCACGACGTTCGCGTCCGCCGCGACGCCGATCGTCAGGATCAGGCCGGCGATGCCGGGCAGCGTCAGCGTGATCGGGACGAGCTTGATCAGCGCGTAGTAGTAGATCGCGTAGATCGCGAGGGCGGAGACCGCGATCAGGCCGAGGACGCGGTAGAAGAGCAGCAGGAAAAGCGCGACGATCAGCAGTCCGGCGGCGCCCGCCAGGAGGCCCTGGTTTAGCGCCTGGTGACCGAGCGTCGCACCGACCTGCTGGCTTGAGATGACCGCGAGGTTGATCGGCAGCGCGCCGCTCGCAAGCAGGTTCGCGAGCTTCTGCGCGCTCGAGATCGTGAAGTCACCGGAGATCTCGCTGCCCTGGCTGGCGTCCTGGATCCCGTTCGGGTACTGCGTGAAATCGATGTAGGGGATCGTGATCAGACGCTGGTCGAGCGTGATCGCGAAGTGCTGGAAGTTGTTGTTGTTGCCGATCGTGTTCTGCGAGCCGCGTTGCGCGATCCTCGCCGTGACGTTCTCGAAAGCCTTGACCGCCGGCCCCTTGAAGCCGAACGAGACGACGACCTCGCTGGTCTGCGGGTCCTGCTGCTCGACCGGGTTCGTGACGTCCTTGCCCGATATCACCGGGTCGTCGCGCAGGACGTAATAGAAGTTGTAGCCCGGGTCGGCTGAGTCGGTCGGCGTCAGCGCTTGGCGAACGACCGTCCCCGGCTTGACGTAGACGAGCCGCGCATCGGTCGGCAGCTTCTTGCCCGCCTGCGCGATGTCAAGCTCGAGATAGCCCTTCGCCTGAGCGCGCGTCGGCGCAGTCTCGCCCGTCGGCGTCACAACGGTCTGCGTCGCCGGATCGACGTAGTAGTAGGTCCCGTCCGGTGCCGACTCGAGCGGGTAGTGGCGCTCCGGCTGCTTCGCGGCGCGCAGAATCGCCGCGTACTCGGTGAGCGCGTCCGTCGAGGTGCCCGGGCTCCCGCCGTCAGCCGTGGCGGCGTCGCTGTCGCCACTGACCGAGAAGCCGTTGGGCCCGGCCGGCTGACCGTTCGGCCCGATGACGTTCTCTTCCCAGTCGTAGAAGTAGAGCTGCGCCGTCGTCCCGACCTCGGCCTCGGCCTGCTCCACGTTCTTCACTCCGGCGAGGCTGACGTCGATCTCGTTGTTCCCGGCGCTCGTCACGGTCGCGTTGCTGACGCCGAGCTGGTTGACGCGCGACTGGATGATGCTGATCGCCTGGCTGATCGTCGCCGCATCAACCTTCGAGCTGCCGTTTGCGCGACCCTGGAAGATCAGCTCGACGCCGCCCTTGAGGTCGAGTCCCAGCTGCGTCTTGCGCGGCTTCGTGACGCCCGGGATCCCGAAGGAGATGAGCAGCGAGATGATGACCAGCCCGACGACGAGCGACAGAACGAGCGCGTTGCGCCTGCGGTCACTCATCGGCTTGCGCTCACGGTGCGCCGCATCTGGGCGTCCTCACCCCGGGGACGTGGGCGACATGCTGCGCCGCAGCGGTTGGCCGGGGCTAGCTGCAAGATGAGGGGTGGCGATCCAGCGCCGGTACGGGGCCGAATCCGGACGTGCAAATCATTTTGAAGAAGGTTCTGACACCTTGCCGACGCCTCGGGGCTCAGCGGGACGGCGTGAGCACGAGCAGCAGTCCACCGTCATCATCGTAGGCCGGGAAGAGGTCGGCTGTCGCGGTGGCCGAGCGCTCGCTCTCGGTACGGAGCGTCGCCGGCTTGCCGAGCGCTCGCACGCCCCACTCCAGCACTGTCTGCACGTGATCCTCGCCGTTCTCGAAGCTGAGGCCGAGCGCTTCGGAGATCGGCTGTCCGACGACCTCCTCCTCCTCGTACCCGGTCAGCTCGAACGATCCGCGGCCGCAACCGATCACGCGACCCATCTTGTCGGCGACGAAGAACGCCGCGTCGGGCGCCGGGTAGTAGTCGTCGAGCAGCTCGAAGAGGAACGAGAAGCCGCAGTGCGTGCAGCCGCGCTCGTCGCGGCGGAATGCCTCGTAGCGGTCTGACGCGATCGAGCGCTCGCCGCAGTTGGGGCAGATGAATGGATGGGTCATGACCGTACAAGCCTACAGGCGCAACCTCAAGGACCCCTCAGGTACGGAGCGCCCGCCGGCCTCAAAAGAGCGCCGGAAGCGCCTCGGGCGGCGCGATCCCGAGATGGCCGTAGGCGTGCGCCGTCGCCGATCGACCGCGGGGTGTGCGCTTGAGCATCCCGAGCTGGAGCAGGTAGGGCTCGTACACGTCCTCGATCGTGTCGGCCTCCTCCCCCACCGCCGCGGCGAGCGTCGAGAGCCCGACCGGGCCGCCGGCGAACTTCTCGCAGATCACGCGCAGAATCTCGCGGTCGAGCCGATCAAGCCCGATCGCGTCGACTTCGAGCAGTGCGAGCGCCGCCTCGGCCGCATCGGCGCTGACCGTCCCGTCGCCGCGCACCTCGGCGTAATCTCGGGCTCGTTTGAGCAGGCGATTGGCGACGCGCGGCGTCCCGCGGCTGCGGCTCGCGATCGCCATCGCGCCGGCGTCGTCGAGCTCCACCTCGAGGATCCGCGCTGCGCGGGCGACGATCGCCGCGAGCTCCTCGTGCGTGTATGGATCCAGCCGCGCCTGGATGCCGAAGCGGTCGCGGAGCGGCGTCGTCAGCAGCCCGGAGCGGGTCGTCGCGCCGATCAGCGTGAACGGCGGCAGCTCGAGCATGACGACGCGGGCGCCCGCGCCCTGCCCGACCGTGATCGGCAGGCGGTGGTCCTCCATCGCCGGGTAGAACGTCTCCTCGAGCGAGCGCGGCAGGCGGTGGATCTCATCGACAAAGAACACGCTGCGCGGCTCGAGCGAGCTGAGAAACGCGGCGATGTCGCCCTTGCGCTCGAGCGCCGGTCCCGCCGTCTGAACGAACGCGACGCCGAGCTCAGCGGCGACGATCTGCGCCAGCGAGGTCTTGCCGAGACCAGGCGGTCCCGCGAGCAGAACGTGGTCGAGCGAGTCGCCGCGCGCGTTCGACGCCTCGATCGCGACGGCGAGCTGCTCCTTGAGCTGCGTCTGCCCGACGAACTCATCGAGACGCCGCGGCCGCAGCGTGATCTCGAACTCGTCCTCCGCCGCCAGGTACGGCGTCTGGATGCGCTCAGCGCTCATCGACTGGCTCGCTCACGCGAAGCCCGCAGCGCGGAGCCGATCAGTTCCTCGACGCTCTCACCCTCGGCCGCGGCAACCAGCGCCTCGGCCTCGGCGAGCGAAAAGCCAAGCTCGACGAGGCCGTCGCGCGCAAGCGCCGGGGGCGAGTCGCCCCGCCGCACGACGATCCCGTCACCGAGCGCATCGCCGACCTTCTCGCGCAGCTCGACGATGATCCGCTCCGCCGTCCGCTTGCCGACACCCGGAACGGCCAGGAACCGCGCGCTGTCACCGAGCGCGATCGCGCTGTGGAGCTCGGCCACGCTGCCGCCGCCGAGCACCGCGAGCGCGACCTTCGGGCCCACCGCCTGCACCCCCAGGAGCATCAGGAAGAGCTCACGCTCCTCCTCGCCGGCAAAGCCGTATAGCTGGAGTGCATCGTCGCGCACGATCAGGTGCGTGTGGAGCGTGGCCTCGCGGCCCACCGGCGGCACAGCGCTCAGCGTCTGCGCCGATACGGCGAGGCGGTAGCCGACCCCGGCGCACATCACGACCACGCTGTCGGACTGGCGAGACGCGACCTCGCCGCGTAGTAAGGCGATCATCGGCCGGTGCCCGCAAGCGCCGCGGCAAACGGCGCGTGGTTGCAGTGGCAGATCGCGACCGCGAGCGCGTCGGCAGCGTGATCCCGGTCCGGCTCGGCCGGCAGGCTGAGCAGCGTCTTGACCATCCACGACACCTGCGTCTTGGGCGCGCGGCCGCTGCCGCAGACCGCGGCCTTGACCTGCTGGGGCGTGTAGCCGAAGCAGTCGATCCCGCTCTGGCCTGCTGCGAGCATGGCGACGCCGCGTGCCTGGCCGACCGCGAACGCGCTGCGGGCGTTCACGCCGAAGTAGAGGTCCTCCAGCGCCATCGCGTCGGGCGCGTGGACTTCGACGAGCTCGGCCAGCGCAGCGTGCAGCTCGGCGAGGCGCTGCTCGGCGGCAACCGCGGGCGCGGTCTCGATCACGCCGCCGTCGAGCGCAACGAGCCTGCCATGGCGTTGTGCGACAACGCCGTAGCCGGTGTTTGCGAGCCCCGGATCGATTCCCAGCACGATCATCTGTTCGCACGTGATTCTGCGTGGCGGTCCGGACGCCTGCGCGGGACGCCGTCTTCGATGCGGCTCACGCTCCACCGGCGTTCCCGGCCTGACGGGCAGGATTCAGGGGCCTCGCCCGCCCGTTTTCGTTGGTCTCACCAACGCCAATCGTTGGCCTGCCCAATCTTGGTTATGCTCCCACGGGTGATGTCGCTCGCGCACGACTCGATCGAGCGCTCGCCAAACCGGCTGTGGCAGCTGCCGAGCTGGCTCCTGGGGCAGGCGGCGCTCCGCGGACAGCGGATCACGGCCGCTCGCTTCGACGTTCTCGGCATGCGCCGCCAGCACTTTGCGATTCTCAGCGCGCTCGCAGACGGCGGGCCGGCGAGCCAGGCCGAGCTCGCCCGCGAGCTGCGGATCGACCGCAGCGACATGGTTGAGGTGCTCGGCGAGCTCGAACGCGCCGGCCTCGTCCGCCGCGCGCGTGAGGCGAGCGACCGGCGCCGCAACGCCGTCAGCCTCACCCCCGCCGGCGTCTACGCCCTGGGCCAGCTCGACGCCCAGGTCGAAGACGCCCAGCGTGAGCTGCTCGCACCGCTCTCAGCCGCTGAGCGCGCGCAGCTCGTGTGGCTACTCACCCGCCTCGTCGAGCACCACTCAGAGCGGCGCTGAGCGCAGCCTGATCAGCCGGCGGCGCGCTCGAGGATCTCATCGGAGACCTCGAAGTTCGCGTGGACGGCGCCGACGTCGTCGTTCTCCTCGAGCGACTCGATCAGGCGGAAGAGCTTCTTTGCGTCCTCCTCGTCGAGCTCGACTCGGACCGTCGGTCGCTGGACGAGCTCCGCGGCCTCGATCTCGATCCCAGCCTCCTCGAGCGAGGCACGCACCGCAGCGAGATCGCCGGGCTCGCAGACCACCTCGAGGACGTCGTCGTCGGGCTCGATGTCGAGCGCCCCCGCCTCGATCGCGACGAGCAGGTCGTCCTCGCTGTAGCGGCTCCCATCGACGACCACGACGCCGCGCTTCTCGAACAGGTAGGCGACGCTGCCCGGCTCGCCGAGGCTCGAGCCCGCCTTGGAGAGCAGGTGGCGGACATCGGCGCCAGTGCGGTTGCGGTTGTCGGTGTAGGCCTCGATCAGCATCGCGACACCCCCGGGGCCGTAGGCCTCATAGATAACGGTCTCGATCGCGTCGCCGTCAGCGCCCGCGCCGGCTCCCTTCGCGATCGCGCGCTCGATGTTGTCCTTCGGCATCGAGGCGTCCCGGGCCTTCTGCACCGCGTTCGCCAGCGCCGCGTTCGATTCGACCTCGCCGCCGCCCTCGCGCGCCGCTACCGTGATTGCGCGGGCGAGCTTCGTGAACTGCTGGCCCCGCCGCGAATCGACGATCGCCTTCTTGTGCTTGATCGAGGCCCATTTCGAATGTCCTGACACCCGCTCGATTCTACGAGCCGGGGCTGGCGGTAGGGAGGCCGAGCCGTAATGGCGCTCACCGTCAACCCGGTTTGGCGGCGCGCGCTACAGGCCTGGGCTCGCGGTGGGCAGGCCGAGTGCCGCCGCGGCCTCCGCGAGCCGCGCGTCGTAGGTGACGAACGCGTCGAGTTGCATTCCCGGACGCTCGCCAAGGATCTCGGCGGTGGCGAGGTGGATTGCGTCGGGACTTCTAAGCAGTGCGCCCGGGTAGGCGGCGGCCCGCGCGCGAACGGCGGCGGTGACCTCCGCGCGCGGGAGGCGGGCGAGCACCGATCCGAGACCGCCAAGCGCCTCGGGAGCGACGCGTCTCAAGGCACGCGCAACCTCGACCTCGACGAGCGCCGAGGAGACGAGCGGAGCGGCGGCGTTGGATTCAAGCCAATCGGACAGCGCCGGGCTTTCCGCCTCAAACCTCACGAGCTTGACGACGGCCGTCGCATCGAGGTAGATCAATAGCGCTCGCGTTCGCGAGCTGCCGCGATCTCGCCACCGACATCGACGTTGGCGTCGCCGATCACGGGCGGGAGCGGAAATGGGGTGTGATCGGTCGCCGGCATCACCAAGCCCTCAGCCACGGCGCGGGCAAGAGCCGACACCTCGCCCGGGATCGGCGTGAGGCGTGCCACCGGCTCGCCGCGATCGGTCACCTCGAACGTCTCGCCCTGCTTGACGCGCGCGAGCACTGCGCTTGTCGCCTGATTGAGCTGTCGCACACCGATGCGTTCCATTCCCAAATTGTAGAACAACGTGACAGACGTCTGAACTCCCCTAGTCTCTGCGATCGATGGCCCTCGACCCGGACATCTTCAAGGCCTACGACATCCGCGGCGTCTACGGCGAGCAGATCGACGGCGACGTTGCCGAGCAGATCGGCCGCGCCTTCGCCCGCGTGCTCGCCGGCCTCTCGGGCAAGCCGACCGCCGACCTCAGCGTCGCACTCGCGCACGACATGCGCCTCAGCGCCCCCACGCTCGCCGCGCGCTACCGCGACGGGCTGACCGCCGAGGGCGTACACGTGCTCGACGCCGGACAGGCGGCGACCGAGGTCTGCTACTACCTCGTCGGCTCCAATCGCCTCGACGGCGGCCTGATCTGCACGGCGTCACACAACCCGGCGAGCTACACCGGGGCGAAGCTGATCGGCGAAGGTGCGCTGGCGCTGTCCGGCGATACCGGGATCAAGGAGGTCTACCGCAAGATCGAGGCCGGCCTCGGCAAGGCTCCGGGCGGCGGCACCTACGAGAGCGTCGACTGGCGCGACGGCTACGCCAAGGCGATCCTCGAGTTCGTCGATCCGGCCGCGATCAGGGGGCTCCGCGTCGTCCTCGACGGCGGCAACGGCATGGCCGGCCCGACGATCGGGCCGCTGCTGGAGCGGATGGAGCTGGAGCTAGTCGAGACCTACTGGGAGCCGGACGGCAACTTCCCCGACCACGAGCCCAACCCGCTGCTGCCGGAGAACCGCGAATTCATCATCGGCAAGGTGCTCGAGGAGCACGCCGACCTCGGCATCGCCTTCGACGGCGACGCCGACCGCTGCTTCTTCATCGATGAGCGGGGCGAGTTCATCGACGGCGACTTCCTCACCGCGCTGCTCGCCGAGTCGCTGCTCCAGAAGCACCCGGGAGAGGCGATCCTCTACGACGTCCGCGCGAGCCGCGCAGTGCCCGACACGGTCGCGGCAGCCGGCGGCACCGCGTATCGCAACCGCGTCGGGCACGCCTTCTTCAAGCGGCGGATGCGCGAGGAGGGCTCGCTGTTTGGCGGCGAGGTCTCCGGCCACTACTACTTCCGCGACTTCTACTGCGCCGACTCTGGCACGATCCCGGCGCTCTTGATGCTGCAGCTGTGCGCCCGCGCCGGCAAGCCGGTCTCGGAGCTGCTGGCCCGCTTCCGCGAGCGCTACTTCATCTCCGGCGAGATCAACAGCGAGGTGGCGAACCCGGAGGTGAAGATGGCCGAGCTCGCGGCCCACTACTCCGACGCCGACCAGGACACGCTCGACGGCATCTCGATCGACTATCCCGACTGGCACTTCAACGTCCGCTCCTCGAACACCGAGCCGCTGCTGCGGATGTGCCTCGAGTCGCTCGTGTCGCACGCGGACATGGAACGCCGCCGCGACGAAGTGCTCGCGCTGATCCGCGCCTGAGAGCTACGCGGTCGCGTACTTCGCCACGCCAACGTCCGCGTCGCCGGCCGGCGTGCGCGGCAGCCTGACCCAGACATGCGCGCCGCCGGAAGGCCGGTTCTCGGCGCCGGCGCTGCCGCCGTGCGCCTCGGCGATCGCGAGGACGATCGACAGGCCGAGACCGGTCGCTTCGCCGCTACGGGCGGGCTCTGCGCGCGTGAACGGCTCGAACGCGTGCGCCAGGAAGTCCTCGGGGAAGCCGCGGCCGTCATCGAACACGTGGATCTCGATCTGACCGGCGCGCTCACGGGTCTCCAGCTCGACCGCTCCTGAACCATGGCGCATGGCGTTCGCGACCATGTTGTCGACCGCCTGCTCGAGCCGGTCGGGGTCGATCTGCGCGGTCAGCTCCGCACCAGGACGCGCCGTCACCGTACGTCCCTGCGTGCGGGCGATCCGGTCGAAGCGCTCGGCGATCGTGCGCACGCTGCGATCCACGTCGAGCTCGACCGGGCGCACCGGCAGCTGGCCCTGCTCGGCGCTGGCGATCACGAGCAGGTCGGAGGCGAGCCGCGTCAGCCGGTCCACCTCCTCGATCGCCGAGGCCAGCGCCGCTGCCATCTCCTCGCGCGATCGCTCCGCCCCGAGCGCCAGTTCGAGCTCGAGCTTGAGCACCGCGAGCGGTGTGCGGAGCTCATGGCTGGCATGCGAGACGAGCGCCCGCTCGCGGGCGACTGCATCGGCGATCCGCCCGAGCATCTCGTTGAGCGTCTCGCCGAGACGGCTCAGCACGTCACTCGAGTCCGGCACCGGCAGGCGAACGTCGCGCTCGCCGCCCGAGATCTCCGCCGCGCGGCGACGCATCCGCTCGACCGGCGCCAGCGCCCGGGCGGCGAGCCAGTAGGCCGCCGCGCAGGCGGCCAGCAGCATCAGCGGTCCGCCGATGAACAGCAGGTCACCGAGCACTGTCAGGGCGTGATTGCGCTGCCCGAGCAGCACGCCGACGACGAGCACGTCGCCGTTTGCGCCCTTGAGACGGCTGGCGAGCAGCGCCCGACCGCCGGCGTGGACCGGCGCGCGCAACGCGGCCGTGATCTGGCGCCCGCTCAGCAGCGCGGCGTGGGGTAGCCCGGGCGCGCTATCGAGCACACGCCCGCGGCTGCCGAGGATCTGCACCGCCGACCCCGACTCGCCGACCCGGGCCAGCGGCAGGCGCGAGAGGTCCGGGCCCGCTTCGCGCGCGAACGAGCTCAGCGCCGCGACGCTCGCGTGCAGCGAGCGATCGATGCCGCCGTCGAGGCCCGACTCGAAGCTCACGTAGAGCGCGAGCGCGAGGCCGCCGAGCAGCACCGCGGCGGCGCCGGCGAAGGCGAGCGTGAGGCGCAGTCGCAGGGAGCGGCGGCCCAGCCAGACGCCGGCGCGGGCCGGTAGGCGGCGCATCAGGCGGCGGCCTCCGCGTCGAGCAGCCGGTAGCCGGCGCCGCGAACGGTCTCGAGCGACTGACGGCCGAACGGCCGGTCGACCTTGTCGCGCAAGTAGCCGACGTAGACCTCGATCACGTTCGAGCGGTTCTCATAGTTCTCATCCCAGACCTGCTCGAGCAGCTCGAAGCGGCTCAGGACCTCGCCCGGGCGTCGCATGAAGACCTCGAGCATCGCGAATTCGCGCGCCGTCAGCGCCAGCTCGGTCTCGCCGCGCCAGGCCCGGTGCGTCGCCGGGTCAAGGCGCAGGTCATCGACGCTCAGAACGGTCGAGCGCGGGCGTGCGGGACGGCGCATCAGCGCCCGCATCCGCGCCAGCAGCTCCTCGAAGGAGAACGGCTTCGTCAGGTAGTCGTCGGCGCCCGAATCGAGTCCCCGCACGCGGTCGTCGACCTCCCCGAGAGCCGTCAGCATCAGCGTCGGCGCCCAGACGTCGCGGGCCCGCAGCGCGCGACAGACCTCGAGCCCGTCGCTTCCGGGCAGCATCACATCGAGCAGGATCACGTCATAGCTCGTGCTGGTCGCGCGAACCAGCGCCGACTCGCCGTCGCCGGCGATGTCGACGGCCATCCCCTCGCGCCGCAGACCCCGCCGCAGGAGGTTCGCAAGCTTCGCCTCGTCCTCCACAACCAGGACTCTCACGGGCTTGATTATGTCGGGGCCGAAGGCCCCCGCATAATCGACCCGTTCGAGATCTCCCCTGTGCCGCG
>JBEKBL010000006.1:0-18127 GCA_050015415.1 Solirubrobacteraceae bacterium | reverse complement strand
CGAACCCCGGAGCTCGTGAGCCACGGCAAAGGCGAGCTATCTCTCAGCCGCCTACTGGCCACAACCTCCGGCGTTCTTCGCCGGGGGTCGCCCGTTCTGGGCGCATTTCCAACCCTCAAGTGGTACTCGATGGTGGTACTCGATGGCCATTCTGGCCTCAACCAAGGCCAGCCTACGCATCCACACCGTGCCAATTTGCTGCTACTTCCTCCTACGGGAGCGACGGGACTCGAACCCGCGACCTCCGACGTGACAGGCCGGCGCTCTAACCAACTGAGCTACGCCCCCGGGGAGCGGGAAGTATGGCAAGCGGGCTGGCTGTCGGCTGCCTAGCTGGTTCCGCCGTCCGCGCGGGACTTCAGGAGCGGCTTGTAGGCGCCGTGGACGATCGCACGGCTGAGGCCGCGGGGTCCGCCGAGCAGCTTGAAGACGGCGCGCAGATGCGGACGGTCGACGATTACGAGCGGCGCGCGACCGCTGGCCGCCCGGACGACCGCGCGCGCAACCTGATCCGCGCTCATCGCCTTCTCGAAGCTCGCGCCACCTGTCTTGCCCCACGCGATCTCACCGCGCAGTTGCTCGGTCTGTACGTCTCCGGGGCAGATCACGCATGCGCTCACGCCGCTTCCGGCGAGCTCGTGCTGCAGCACCTCGCCGAAGCCGACGAGTCCCCATTTGCTGGTGCAGTAGGACGTGTAGGACGGCCCTCCGATCAGACCCAGCTCGGAGGATACGAGAACGATCCGCCCCTCGCCCCGGCTCCGCATGCCCGGCAGCACGCACTGCGTGAGCCAAAGGGCGCCGCCAACGTGGACACGCCAGCTCTGTTCGAAGTCGACGGGCTTGACGTCCTCGACGAAGTCGCGGTGCAGGACACCGGCGCAGCTCACGAGCACGTCGACCGCTCCGAGCGCAGCGACCACCTCATCAACCGCACGCGCACACTGTGATTGATCGGTCACGTCGGCCTCAACCGCGTGGGATCGCTCTCCGAGCTGTGTCGCGAGCTCGGAGAGCAGCCGGCGGTCGCGAGCAACGAGGCCGACGTTAGCTCCGAGCGCGCCGAACTGGCGAGCGCACGCCTCGCCGATGCCCCGGGAAGCACCCGTGATCAGAACCGTCTTTCCGGCCATCTGCGACAACTCGGCCTCCCTCCGTCGAAAGTTCGCCTGACACGGACCCGACCGTGCACGCTAGCGCTGAGCGCGTGGACCGTCGACCGACCAGCCATCTTGCCGGCGCCAGGCTAGCGGTTTTGTTGGCCTGCGAGCTGGTCCGCGCCGTCGCGCGCCACTACGATCCGGCGCGTGCGCGTCGCGGTGGTCGGACACGTCGAGTGGGTCGACTTCGCGATCGTCGATCACGTGCCGGTGGCAGGCGAGATCGTCCACTCCGAGGTTTCGTTGGCCGAGCCGGCGGGCGGCGGGGCCGGGGCTGCCGTGCAGCTCGCGCGGCTTGCCGGTGGGGGCAGCTTCTTCACGGCGCTCGGCGATGACGCGCTCGGCGGGCGATCGCTGAGTCGTCTGGCAGAGCTTGGCGTCGCCGTTCACGCGGCGCGGCGCTCGGCGCCGACGCGCCGTGCCTTCACCTTCCTTGACGCCAAGGCCGAACGCACGATCACGACGCTCGGTGAGCGGCTCGAACCGCGCGGCGCAGACCTCCTGCCGTGGGCCGCGCTCGCCGAGACCGACGCCGTCTACTTCACGGCCGGGGACGCCGACGCCGCGCGCTACGCGCGCGCGGCGCGCGTCCTCGTCGGGACGCCGCGCGGCGCCCAAGCGCTCGCCAACGTGCCGCTTGACGCACTCGTCTACAGCGCCGAGGACGAGGACGAGCGTGCTGTGGCCGAAACGCTGATCCCGGCGCCCTCGCTGCTCGTCGCCACCGACGGCGCGGCCGGCGGAAGCTGGCGCTCGTCGCGCGGAGTCTCCGGACGCTGGACGCCGGCGCTGCCACCGGGTCCCGTGGTGGACCAGTATGGATCCGGGGATTGCTTCGCCGCCGGCTTGACGTTTGGGCTCGGCAGCGGCCTGCCCACGGCGGATGCGATCGCATTGGCCGCGCGCTGCGGAGCGTGGTGCGCCAGCGGTCGCGGCCCCTACGAAGGCCAGCTGCGGACACCATGACGGCCGTCCTGCAGCCCAACGATCTGCAACTCGGCGTGCAGGAGCAGGAATTTCCCCCAATTGTGGTGGTGTGGCGGCGATGGAACGTGCTAGCCTCATCGGCCACATAGGGAAGCCGAATCGTCGCGCCTTCAGCGGCCGGCGAGCGGGGGAACCAATTGGTCCTCTTGGCCATGGGGCGAATCGCCACATCGAGTGGCGTAGCGCGACGCGCGAGCCCGTCAGCTAACCCCGCAGGCTAATAAGAAAGACGACGGGAGGAAGACCGTGGCGCTCAGCCGTGATCTCGCCAGCACCAATCTGTGGGTGGAATCGCTGGAACGCTCGCTCGCGCGCCGCGGCCGCCCACGACGCGCCTCGCTCGAGCTCGGAATGCTGACGCCGCCGCGCGACCTGAGTGATCCCGACAACTGCGCCGAGTCGGTCGTCTACTGGCGAACGCGCCGCGCCGCCTCGAGCAGCTCGACGATTCCCGCCGCCGGCGGCGCGACTGCGCTCGCGCTGCTTGCCGCGACGACGCTGCCGGCCCTCACCGGTGGGCATTCCGATTCCGCGAAGACCCTCGTTCGCCGCGCCGACGGGCGCGCCCGCGGCGCCTCCGGCGG
This sequence comes from Solirubrobacteraceae bacterium, assembly GCA_050015415.1. Lineage (GTDB taxonomy): Bacteria > Actinomycetota > Thermoleophilia > Solirubrobacterales > Solirubrobacteraceae > Palsa-513. Next base: position 15,396 of record JBEKBL010000006.1, on the reverse strand, counting down.
GACGCGAACCGAGCTCGTGAAGCGGGCAACCGCGACTCGCGCGACGCTTGACGCGAGCAAGGCAAGCGACCTTGGACAGGTTTCAGCGGCGACGAGCGCCGTCGCCGCTCAGGAGTCCTCCGGCAAGGTGATCTACGGCAGCGTCGAGAGCGTTCAGCGGATGCTCGGCGTCACGGTGGACGGCGAGATCGGGCCCGCGACTGCAGTCGCGATCCGCCATTTCCAGGCCGCGCACGGCCTCGCCGCGAACGGAATCGTCGACCAGACGACCTACGACGCGATGCAAGCAGCCGACCCCGCGCCAACCCAGACGGTGGCGACAACGATCGTGGCCGGCCCGATCAGCGCGCACGATGCGAGCGCCGCGGCCACGGTGCCCCTCACCGCACCCGTCGAGGCTTCGTCGACCGGCTCGACCGCCACCACGCCGACCGCGGACACCGGCGGCGCCGCGAGCGGGACGGCAGCGCCCGCTGCCGCGAGCGGTACCACAACACTTGACGCGACCGCCGACACGACGACAACCACCGCCGCCGATACGGCTGTCGCGACGCAGCCCGCGGTGCCACTGGGCGTCAGCGCACTGCAGACCGCCCTCGACATCCCGGCGGACGGGACCTTCGGTGCACAGACCAAGGCAGCGGTCGAAGCGTTCCAGAGCGCCCACGGTCTCGCGGTCGACGGGGTCGTCGGCCCGGCGACCCGCGACGCGCTCGGCCTCGGGGTCGGCCCGACCCTGCGCGACACCGAGCCACCACCGCCACCGCCCGCGGCGACCGAGACCACGAGCGACGCCAGCACGCCGGCGTCCGGCGATCAGACGACCAGTCAGACGACCACGAGCTCGAGCGACTCGAGCTCCGGCAGTGGGACGAGCGGCGACTCGAGCGACACGACGACGAGCAGCGGCGAGCCGGCGGACGTCGCGGCCGGGATGTCAGAGATGGTCTCGGCGGCCTACTCGATCGCCACGCTGCCCTACATCTGGGGCGGTGGCCACGGATCGTGGATCTCGCCCGGGTATGACTGCTCAGGATCGGTTTCCTTCGTGCTGCACGCCGCGGGACTTCTGAGCGCGCCCGAGGACTCCAGCGAGCTTGAGAGCTACGGGGCGCCCGGTCCCGGCCGCTACATCACGATCTATGCGACCGCCGGTCACGCCTGGATGACGATCGACGGTAGGCGCTTCGATACGGTCGCCCTTTCAGAGGACGGCTCGCGCTGGGCCGACGGCGGCGGCGAGTTCGCCGGCTACGTCGTGCGCCACCCGGTCGGCTACTAGAGAGACCTGGCTGCCGGCGTCACCGGCACCGGTCCCTTGGCTCAGTGAGCGCTCGGTGGTAGCGCCGCTGTGCATGGTCGCCTTGCTGTTCGTGGCTTCACGTTAAATGGAAGGGGCCGCCTGTTGGCGGCCCCTTCCGTGTTCACGTGCTGGCGCTCTCAGCCGCCTGCTGGGACCAGCGCGGTGACCGGTACTGCGTTCACGGTGACGGTCACCGGGGGCGTTGCGTTGCCTTGGTTCTCGGGGCTACCGACCATTGCGACCCGCAGCGTTTCGCTACCGATCTCATAGAAGGACCACGAGAGCGAGTACTGCGAGTTGGGACCGACCACGGCACTCGCGATGATGTGCCACTGGGTACCCGTAGCGTTGAGGCGCTCGAGGTAGATGTTGCGGCCGGTCTCATCGGGGTTGACGGATCCGCTGAACGTCACCGACTGGCCCTGGTTGATCGTTGTAGGGGTGGTCTGCAGGGTCAGCACGACACGCACGCCGACGAACGCGACGGCGGAGGCCGTCACCGGTCGTGTATGCGAGCTCGTGACGCCCGTCAGGCCGGTCGAACCGCTGGTGCCGCTCGGACCGGTCGACAGCTGGGCCGCGACCGGACTGCTGCTTGTCACGCGATAGTAGGTGCTGAACAGCGGGCTGACGGGGAACGAGTAGGTCCCCCCGGGACCGCTGACGGCCGTCGCGATCGGCTGGAATTGCCCGCGCGCGACGTGCGCGTACAGCGTCAGCAGTTGACCCGCGCCCGCTGCGTCGACTCCGTTGATCGTGTCCTTCGAGCCCTCTTCGATCACGTAGGAGGCGGGCAGAATCGTGAGCTTGGGGTTCTGCGTCTGCTCGATCTCATAAGAGAACGACTCCGACGGGCTGGCGATGTTCGTGCCGTCCGCCGGCACGAGGACCCGCACGTTTGCATCACCGCCGCTGCTCGACGGGATCACGAACGAGTGGACGATCGAGAAATCGCCGCTCGCGTCGAGCGTTCCACGCCCGATCGTCACCCAGTCGTTGAGCCCACCGGCTGCGGCCTGACGCTGCAGCAGGACGCGCGCCCCCGGCACACCGGGATCGTCGTTTCCAGCGAAGGTGTAGACAAAGCCCCTGCCGGTGTAGAGCACCGAGCCGTCCGGCTCGGCCTGATTGTTCGGGCCCGTCACGCCGAGCGTAACGAGACTTGCAACGCGCTCGTCGACAACCCGACTGACGGCGCCTGCGGACGCTACGTACCACTCGCGGCTCGTATCGACGCGACCATCGGCGCGCGAGAACTCGTACGCGCCGTTGACGTCAGTCTGCGTCGTCTGCACCGGAACGAAGCCGAGCAGGCTGCCGGCGGCGCGGTGGTAGAGAACCACCAGGCGGTTCTGATCGTCGCGGCCGAGCAGACGTCCGAAGATGACGACCGGCTCCCCGGCGACGATCGGATTCGGTTGGGCGTGGATTGTGATGCGATGCGGTCCGCGGAACGGGAGCCGCTGAATGGATTGCGCGCTGGCGCCAGACGGGGCGAGCACCGCAAGGCTGCTGAGCGCCAGCACGCCGGCGCAGACCGCCCCTCTGAGATTTCTCGACTGCATGATTGTGAGCCTCCTCCAGAAGCTGAACAGAACTGCTTGCACGCCTAAAACCCGGCGTCGACGCCGGCGATGCGCCGATGCTTTGTTAGGAGCCCACAACGAAAATGCGGCGCATCTTTCGCTGCGCCGCGGTGTTTTACTCGACTGCTTTGAGCAGGCTTGCGGGTCTCAGGTGCTGGTCCAGGCGCCCGGCTCGCGCGCCAAGGTGGCGACCAGCGGCGGCAGCTCCCCGGCCGCAAGCGCGCCGACCGTGACGTGCTCGAGGACGTCACGAATGTTCGCTCGCAGTGCGATCCAGACCTGCTGCAACGGGGCGGCAGAACCCGCGTAGTGAAGGTGCTCAGGCCGCTCGCCGCGTACGCTCGCGAGCGGTCCCTCGACGGCGCGGATCACGTCGGCCAAGGTCAGTTCATCGGCCGGGCGCCGCAGCCACCAGCCGCCGTCCGGTCCGCGTTGCGAACGGACGATGCCGGCGCTCTTGAGCTGGTTGAGGATGTTCTCGAGAAACGACGGCGGAATGCCCTGCGCGACTGCGATCGAGTCCGCCTTGCGCGGCGCATCCTCGCTGGCACCGACCAGCTCAATCGCAGCCCGCACGGCGTAGTCGGCCTTGGCAGTAACGCGCATGGCCCGATTCTCGCACTAGTCGCGGAGACCTCGCGGCTTCCGCCCGTCTCCCGCCAGCGGGGCGCGAGGCCGCACGACCTCGCGCCCGCAGCGGCCTACGGGTTCAGGTGCTTCTTCAGTGCGCTGGCGGCCGAGAACTTCGGTGCCTTGCTCGCGCGAATCTGAATCGTCGCACCGGTTGCAGGGTTGCGCCCCATGCGAGCCGCGCGGTTGCTTACGCCGAACTTCCCGAAGCCGGCGATCGATACCTCGTTGCCGGACGCAAGCTGCGAGGAGATGGTGTCGAACACCGCATCCACCGCGCTCCGGGCCTGGCCCACACCGATGCCAGCGCTCTCGGCGACCGTGCCAGCGAGCTCGTTCTTCGTCATGACGCTCCTCTCTGATGGGCAAATGACGCCCAAACTGGACAGCTACAGGCCCAACGCTAGCGCTCATCACGGATGTTCAGGTATTTCGGGCAGCCATAGAAGCCCGAATTTGCGAGCCGGTCCGCGCAAAGCGCGGCTCCAGCCGGCCCGCCGCGGCGACACTCCACAGCACGCAGAGCCACGTGAGGGTGGCGCCAGCCACGTGAACCCAGACCAACTCACTGGGGAGATGGGTCTCATACTGGACCGCGCCGATCACGCCCTGAGCGGCGACGAGCACGCAAACCCAGCTCACAGCGCGCCGCACCATCGGCTCCGCCTGACGCCGCTCGAGCATCACCCAGACCGTCACGGCGGCGAAGCCGAAGGCGAACGCGATCGCTCCATGCACCTGAACAGCCCAGCTCAACGTGCTGGCACCGAAGAAGTGAAGTCGCTTGATCGTCTGCCCGACAGCACCGCCCGAGTGCGGCCCGGCGGCGGTCGCCGCCGTGCCGGCCACCAGGACCACGGCCGCAAACGGCGCGAGCGCCCGCACCGCCCACACCGCCGGGCGATCGGCTGTCGTGCCGGCAACCCGGCTGACGCCGGGTGCGCGCGCGCGCCAATAGAGCGCAACCGCCGCGACCAGGATCAGCATCGAGAGGCTGAAATGGGCCATGACGAAGCCCGGCGCGAGCTTGTTCTCGACGGTGTAGCCGCCGAGAACCGCTTGTGCGGCCACGCCGAGCGGTAGCGCCACACCAAGCGCGAGCAGGTCGCGGCGAAACGGACGTCGCCGCCAAGCGCACAGACCGGCCGCGACCGTCATCACTCCGACCAAGCCCGACACGATCCGGTTTGAGAACTCGATCAAGGCGTGCGTTCTGAGCGGGGGGTAGACATGGCCGTAGCAGCGGGGCCAGTCGGGGCAACCGAGGCCAGAGCCGCTGAGTCGCACCGCCGCACCGGTGAGGACGATCAGCGTCAGCGAGACGAGCGCCAGGAGCGCGACCATCTCGAATCGTCGCGGGGTGATCTCGATGGCGGCGAGGCGCTCACGCATCGGGCCAAAGGATGCCAGGGCAGTCAGCCGACCGCGTTGCCCGAACCGTCACCCAGCGTATGTGAACGGCAGCTCGTCGGCGATGTCAGCAAGCCGCGGCGCGGCCGCGTCCTTTGCCGACAGCACGGGAGGGCCTTCCAGCGGCCAACGTACAGCCACGTCGGGATCGTCCCAGGCAAACGCACGCTCGAGGGTCGGAGCGTAGTAGTCGCTCTGGTTGTAGATGACGTCGGCGAGGTCCGACCGCGTGTAGAAACCGTGGGCAAAGCCAACCGGCACCCAGAGCTGATGCAGGCTCTCGTCGTCGAGATCGAAGCCCTCCCACTGCCCGTAGGTCGGCGAGCCGCGTCGCAGATCCACGACGACGTCGAAGATCGCACCGCGAGCGCAACGCACGAGCTTTGCCACTCCAGCTCCGACCTGGAAATGCATCCCCCGCAGCACCCCTCGAGTCGATCGCGAGTGATTCTCCTGAGGGAACCGCGTGCCCGCGACACCGACCGCGGCGAGCGCGTCCTCACGAAACGCCTCGTAGAAGAACCCACGCTCATCGCCGTACACGCGCGGCGCGATCAGGATCGGGCCGTCGAGCCGAGTCGGTAGCGGCTTCACCGGCTGGAAGGCTAGCGATCGCCTCGTGCGCAGGCGCGGCGCGGTCGCTGAGCTAGCCGCGCAGCAGGCGCTTCAGGGCGCGAAACGGCCGCGTGATCCGCCAGCTCGGCGACGCCAGCACCGAGTCGAGGATCGACTGGACGCGGTCAATCTCATCGAGCCTGTCGAGCGTCAAGAGCACGTCGCCCTTGCGGACCGGCGGCGCGATCGCCAGCATCGCCAGGCCGCACTCGACGTCGACGCGATGGACGATCCGGTCCGTGACGGTCGTCAAGTCGAGGCGCCATGCGGCGTCGCCGGTGTAGCTGATGACCAGGTTTGGCGCAACCAGAGTGCAGTTTGCGTACTCCAAGCCTCTCAGCTCGTCGGTCTGCTCCATCCGCACGACGATCGGCTCGGCGAGTCCCTGCGCATAGAGGCGAAGATCGAGCCAGTCGATACGGGCGAGCACCGGCGAGGTGCTCGGCGCGAGCTCGAGCGTGCGAATGTGGTTGGCGATGACGAGGCCGCGGACCAACGTGAGACCGAAGCGGTTACGCCGCGGCTCGATCACACAGCTGGCGGTCGGAGCGTCGTTCCCCGCTCCCGCGGCGACACGAATCACGAACGGACCGGTCTCGACCGGTCGCGAGAGCGCCCCCGGGGAGAGCCGGCCTTCATGTGTCAGGCCGACCAGTTCGGCCGTGTCTGGATCGGCAAGCGCTGCGAGCGCGTAAGGCCAATAGACCTCGGAGCTCGGGAGTTTCGCGAGCTCGTCCGGTGCGACGTAGCGGAGTCGGGCGCCGTCGGCGGCGTCTGCGAGGCGCTCGATTCGACTTGTGCTCCCCTGGCGCTCGTCGTGCAGCCACGACCCGAGCAGCGCCCCCTCGCGCTCGGTCGGTGCCGCCACAGCGCGTACCAGCATCGCGCGCAACAGTTCCCCTTGAGCGGACAGCGCACGGAGCTTCCCGGGCAGCGCACCCTGGTAGCGCACCCAACGACGCTGGAAGGCAAGTGCGCCGCGTTGGGCCGCGCGAATCTGCTCCCGCTGGGCCTCCGGGATGAGCTGCTCGCTAAGCACCGGATCGAGCTGCTGATCGATGTCGATCTGGGGACCATGATCGGACATGCAGGCCTGCTCGATGATCTCCGGCGAGCGCCCAAACCAGTCGAGCAACGGCTCCGGAAGGTTGAGGTCGCCGAGGAATCCCTCGACCTTCGCGCCATCGAGGATCCGTTCCGCGGCGGACTCGTTGGTCACCAGATAGAGCCCCCGGACCTCGACATCGAGACCCGCGTCGGCGCATGCCTCGCGCAGCAGCGCCGGGACCGATCCACCCCAGCCGACGTCCACGAGGGTCAGCCGGCTCGCGCCATCGAGCTCGCGGCGCAGTAACGCGCACACCCGCTCGCGCGTCAGAGCCGCCGCCGCCAGCGCACGAGCGCGGAGTGTCTCGTCCTCGATCAGCGTGTCGAACAGAAGCTCTTGCACCACGTAGTCGTCGACCGCCGTGCCGGCGTGCGAGCTCAGCCCCGGCAAGTCCGACACCGCCAGCCCGATGCAGTCGAGCAGCTCGGCTGCCGTTGGGGTACGACGCATGCCGGCCACGCGCAGCAACGATGCGCGCGTGATGTCGGTGAGCGCGGCCCGGCCGCAGACCGCGCGATTGAGCCACAGTGTGCGGATGTCGATCTCGCGGTCGGACTGCTCGATCGCACCGGCGAGGAACTGAGCCAGGAAGGGCCCTTCGCGCATCGGACACCAGACCCGGGTCGCACCGAGCTCGGAGAGACGCAGGTGCACCCATTCTGCGTATCCCGTGAGGATCGGGCCGAGCACGGTCGCTCCCCAACGCCAGTAGCTCGCGAGCGTCGGCGAGAGGGCCGCATGCTCTGGGCTGCGCAAGAGTTGCGAGCGGATCGCTCCGGTGCCGGCGTCGTACTGTTCCTCGAGGCCGATCGTCCGGCGCTCACGGAAACGCTGCTCGCGCGCGACGATCGTCCGGAGCTCGGACGGGTGGCGGTCGAGGTGGACTGGGCGGGCGCCGACGCGCGTGGCAACGATCAGGTCAGCCTCCGGATGGTCGCCGATGTGGGCGAGCCGCGCGGTAGGGATGTCGAGCTCAGCGATCAGCTCCTCGAGCAGGCCCCCGCCCTTGTTTCGACGCCGGTCAGAGGAGGTGACGATCTGCTCGAGCACGAGGTCCTCGAGCACCGGCTGGGCGAACAGGGCACGAATCTGGTCGGACGAGAAGTAACTGTCCGAGACGGCGATGACCGGCACACCCTGATCGGCCACCCACCGCAGCGCGGCTACGACGTCGAGATTCGGCACGAGCACCTCCCGCTCGACGTGGACCTCGACCGCGACCGCATCGGCCGGACTGACGCCGTCAGCCAACACCGCCGTGAGCTCGCGATAGATCTCGTGCGACGAGACCTCGGGATCGCCGAACTCATCGTGGCGGCGCATGCGGGCCCGGTGCTCGGCGACTGCCCGCAAGCGTCTGAAAGCCTGTGCGGTGAACTGCTCCTGGAGCATCCGCTGAGCCAGCAGGGACTCGCCGATCAGTTCGAAGACAGCTACCGGCGTGGTGGTCGGCCGGAAGGCGATCGTGTCGAAGACATCGGTCGTGACCAGCGAGATCGAGCCGGCCGCGACCTCATCGCAGAGGGTCTGAAGGAGCGCGTCGTCGAGTCCCGATGCCTGGCTCTCAGGCGCTGGTCGACGGGGGAGGTCGGGCTCCGCCGTCACTTCGCGTAGCGCCGTCACCCGGGCTCGCGGCAAGTCGTTCACCATGCGCGCGGCGAATGATCGCAGCTTGCGCGGCTTGCCAGCAGCCGCGGGCGCGTGGCCAGGTCAGGCGTACTAGACAGCCGGATGAGCGCCGCGTGGCTCTCGCAGAGCTCGCAGTCGATCGCGCATCAGCCGGCCGATCCGCTCGGGCGCGAGCAGCGTGCGGACGTGGCGCTGGCCGTGGCGAGCCCACTCGAGTGACCCTTCGCGATGTTCGAACACCGCTCTCAGCTGGGCTGCGGCGTGGTCGATGTCGGGCTCGGCCCAGCTCGCCTGCGCCGAATAGTGCTCGCAAGCGACACCGACCCGCGTCAGGGCGTAGCGGACGAGATACGAGCTCGCCGGAGGCATGAACTCGACGTTGCCGCCGTAGGCGGTCGCGACGACCGGCTTGCCGGCCGCCATCGCCTCCGCCAGGGCCAGCCCGAAGCCCTCGCTGCGATGCAACGACAGCAGGCAGTCGCAGGCCGCGACCAGAGCATCCCGCTCGGCGCCGGAGAACGTCCCGTCGATCAACACGATGTCGCTGCGATCCGCGGCCGCCGCCTCCACCTCGCGCCGGCGCTCGGGGCGATGGACGCCATTCATCGTCTTGATAACGAGCAGCGCGCCTTCATCAGGCCCAAAGCAGCGCCGGTAGGCAGTGATCGCTCCCAGCGGGTTCTTGCGCTCGATCGTCGAGAGGTAGTCGAACATCACGAGCACGCGAAAGCCGGGCGGCAGCTCCGGCGGCGAAACGGGCGCGACCAGGTCGCTCACGGCGAGCGGATGCGGCATCGCCACGACGTCGGCCGCGGTTGCGGCCCTGATGAAAGCGGCCGTGAACTCGGAGCAGGCCCAGATCTCGCTGACCGCCCGCGAGGCCTCGGTCCAGCCGGACGGCAGGACGTCGACTTCCCAACTCCACGCGGCGATGCTCGTGCGACCGCGTCGCGGTGGTGCGGCATCCGACTCGAGGTACGGCACGAGCTGCTCCGGGTTGAGGCAGAGGACGTTGAAATCAGGCCGCCACAGTCGCCCACCGCGGCCGCGGCGCAGCGGCGTCATCGCAGAGTCGCGGCCCTCCAGCGGAACATCGCGCGCGCGCACCGCCTCGCCAGCCACCTGCAGCGCGCCGAGATAGCGTCGCGCGCCTTCTCCCGCCCCCACCGCGGCATCGAGGTAGCCGGCAAGCTCGACGCCGGCTCGACGCATTGCTCGGCGCCGCCCCGATCGCCTAGCGGGTTGAAGCGACGGCCGGCACGAAGCCAACCATCTAGAGATTCTCGGCTATGTGCGGCGCCGAGCGGTTGAAAACCCAGAAGCCGACAACGAGCGAGCCAAGGATGATCACGATCGGAATCGCGAGGTCAGCCCAGCCGCCGGCGGCCGCGAGGACGTTGATTCCGCCGTGGGTGCCATTAACCACCGTCGGCCCGCTCGGCGCGCCGAGCAGCGCGTGGCGGTACTGCTGGATCAGGTCGGCAAACGGGTTGATCAGCCACAGGTGCAGCAGCGGGACGCCGAGGATCAGGCCCTTGTGCTCCTGCAGCTTCTCGATCGGGATCAGGATCAGCGACGCGTAAAAGAGGACCTGGCAGACGACATCCCAGATCGGCTGGATATCGCGGAACTTCACGAACAGCGCGGACAGCAGCATCGAAACCCCGGTCGCGAAGAGGATCAGGATCAAGATGATCACCGGCAGCTCGAGCCAGGTGATGCGGGGCTTCACGCCCTCGAGCAGGATGAAGACGCCGATCGCCAAGAAGTTGATGGCGAGGTTGAAGCAGGCGGTCAGCACGACCGCGAAAGGGATCGCCAGACGCGGGAACTGGATCTTGCGAACGAAGCTCTCGCGGTCGACGACGCAGCGGACCGAGCCGCCGGTCGCCTCGGTGAAGAAGGTGTAGAGGACGACCCCGCTCAGCAGCATCGCCGAGTAGTGATCGGCGCTGCCCAGCTTGCCGAGGGTGTAGACCGCGTCGAGCACGCCGAACATCATCAGCGGGCGTGCGAGCTGCCAGAAGTAACCGAGCACCGAGCCGTAGAAGCGCAGCTTGAACTCGGTCCGCGCGATCGTGAAAGTGAGATGCCAGAAGCGGCGAAAATCTCCGGAGAGCGCGCTTGGGCCGCGGATCGGCTCGCCCAGATCCGTGACGTCTGTGTAGGGATAGGAGCTCACGAGGAGACCTCGACGCCGCGCCGCTCATACGACGGCGAACGCTCGATCGTCGAGTGCACCGGCAGATCGACGACGCCGCCCTGCGCGGTGGTCCCCTTGACGATCAGCGTGACCTCGCCGTCCGAGCGATCGATCAACTCGAGCCCGCGCCCGAGACGCGAAAGCGTCGCGATGACGAGGTATCGCCCCGGAGCGAGCAGGTTCTCGAAGTCGATCGAGAAGACCGCTTGCTCGCCGGCGGCGAAGCGGCCCGATCGTTCGATCTCGGAGGCGGTATTCGCGACCAGAGCCGTGACCTTGTCCTCATTCTGGAACGAGACGCTGAGCGCTGGATCTTCGACGGCGTCGACGAACTCGACGCGCGCGCAGAATCGCAGCGGGTCTCCCTGGCGGAACATCGCCGGCTGACTGCCGTCGCCGGCCTCGCACCAGGCGTCGACGATCCGCGCCGCGCCGCTGCCGCTCCACTGCGCGCCTACGGCCTGTGGCGCCGGCGCGTCACGGTTGAAGTTGAGCTCCAAGTAGTGGTTGGCGACGTCGTCGGGATCTCCCTCGATGACCATGTCGCCGTGCTCGAGCAACAACGCACGGTGGCAGAAACGCGCGACCGCGCCCATATCGTGCGTCACCAGGACGATCGTCCTGCCCTCGTCACGAAGCCGGTTGAAGACGTCGAAGCACTTCTGCTGAAAGGAGGCGTCGCCGACTGCGAGTACCTCGTCGATCAGCAGCACGTCGGCATCGACTTGGATCGCGACTGAGAACGCGAGCCGCACATGCATGCCCGAGGAGTAGTTCTTGAGCTTCAGCTCCTGAAAATCCTCGAGTTCGGCGAACTCGATGACGTGCTCGTAGCGCGCCCGCGCCTCACGCGGCGAGAGGCCGAGCATGATCCCGTTGAGCACGACGTTGTCGCGGGCCGCGAGGTCCGGGTTGAAGCCGACGCCGAGCTCGATGAACGGCGACATCCGCCCGGTGATCCAGATCCGTCCTCGATCGGCCGAGTAGATGCCGGCGAGGCACTTCAGAAGCGTGCTCTTGCCGCTGCCGTTGCGACCGACGATCCCGTAGAACTCGCCCTCCTTGACCTCGAACGAGATGCCTTCGAGCGCCTTGAACGTGTTGTAGCCGGTACGGCGCAGCGGGTGCAGGGCACGCTCCTTGAGCGTGTGCATCTGCTCCTCCGGGATCCGGAACGCCTTCGAGACGTCGTCTACGCGGATTACGGGGCGCCCGCTGCCTGCGTAGTCGCGCACGTAGGTAGGGTATCGGCAGGGATGGTCGCGCCATGCAGCTAGCCGATCGGGCACGCTGAGCGATGGCTCAGCGATCGGGTCGTACAGCGGGCGAGCCGGCGAGGCACGGCGGCCGCGCCCGTAGCGCTTCACGCTGGCCGGAGCCGGCCGAGCTCGACGGTGCCGCCGAGCGGCCGGGGCTCGAGCGAGGCCAGTGCGTGGTGTGCATCGCGCTCGAGGGGCCGCCTGACCGATTCGCTCTGTGCCTGCAAAGCGTCGTAGCGAGCACACCAGGCGAGGTCGTAATCAATGTGGCCGAGACGCACAGCAGCGATCCCGAGATCGCGAAGATCACCAGGAGCCTCGCGGCCGAGCGCCGGATCGAGCGGACCGCGCCGTCGTCCTCCGGTCCGGTGCCGAGCCTGGCGGCGGCGATCGCGTCCGCCGCGCCGGCCGATGTCCTGCTCCTGCACAGCGACTGCATCGTCGGCAAAGGCTGGTATGAGCAGATGCGTTCCGCCGCCTACTCGGACTCGAACGCCGCGAGCGCAAACGCGCTCAGCAACGACGCGGGCATCCTGTCGGTCCCGGAGCGCAACCGGCCGAACCCGCTCCCACCCAGGCTGACGGCGCCGCAGGCGAGTGCAGCGGTGGCGGCGCGCGCGCTACGGATCTATCCGCGCCTGCCGGTCGCGGTGGGACGCGCGATCTACATTCGCCGCGACGCGCTCGACCTCGCCGGCGGGTTCGATCCGGCGCTCGCATCAGTGGAGGCGGCCGTCGTGGACTTCTCGCAGCGCTGCATCGCCTGCGGCCTCGTCCACGTCGCCGCGGACGACACCTACATCTACTTCCACTCCGTCGGAAAGCGCGCGCCCGACGAATCGTTGCGGGTGCGCGAGGCCACCGAGGACCCACTGATCGTGGCGCGTTACCCGTATCTCTCGCCGGCGCTTGGCGAGTCCGAACGAGCGCAGGACAGGCCGCTGCCGATCGTGCTGGCGCGGGCACGGCGCGCGATCAACGGACTGTCGCTGACCGTCGACGCTCGCTGCCTGGTCGCGCCGGCAACAGGAACGCACGTGATCGTCCTGGAGTCGATTCGAGCGCTCGCGCGGCTCGACGCGCTCCATCTGCGAGCGATCGTGCCGCACGACCTCGCGGACTTCGCCGCCGCCGCCCTCGCCGAGCTCGACGTCGAGTTGATCGACGCCTCCGGCAACCTCTCCGCGCTGCGCAGCGGGGACGTCACCTACCGCCCGTTCCAGGTCTCGAGCTCAGCCGACCTCGAGCTGCTGCGTGAACTCGGCGAGCGACTGGTGATCACGCACCTCGACCTGATCGCCTACGACAATCCAAGCTACTTCCCGTCCTTCCTGCACTGGCAGCGCTATCGGATGCTCACGCGGATCGCGCTGGCGCGGGCCGACCGCGTGACGTTCCTCTCGCACGATGCAGCCGAGGAGGCACTCGCGGAGCAGCTGGTCGAGCCGCGACAGGCCGTCGTGGTTCACCCCGGCGTCACCTATTCGTTCTCGGCAGGCGGCGCTCGCGAGCGACCGGCGGCGACCCACCGCCTCGGCGACCGACCGTTCATGGTCTCGATCGGGACGGATCTCCATCACAAGAACAGGGTCTTCGCGCTTGAGCTGCTCGCCGCGATGCGGCGCGATCACGGCTGGCCCGGCGCGATCGTGTTCGCCGGACCATGCGCGGCCCAGGGATCCTCGGCGGGCGAGGAGGCTCGCTTCATCGCCGCCAATCCCGACCTCGCCGAGTTTGTCGTCACGCTCCAGTGGGTCTCCGAGGCGCAGAAGTCCTGGCTGATCGAGAACTCGGTTGCGGTGTGCCATCCGAGCACCCGCGAGGGCCTCGGGCTGATGCCCTTCGAGGCCGCCGCCCACGGGCGCCCGTGCATCTTCGCGAGCACGACCGCACTCGCCGAGATGCAACCCGAAGGGCTCGCAACGATCACGCGGTGGGATGCACGCGCGAGCGCCATGCGGGTCGTGCGTCTCCTCGCGGACGACGAGGCGATCGCCGAGCACGTTCGACGAATCAACGCGCGCGCGGCCGAGCTGAACTGGGGATCAACGGCCGAGCGACTCCTCGAGATCTTCGAGGACGCAATGGCTGCTCCCTCGCGGGACGCCAGGCGCGCTGCCGACGATCTGGCGAGGTTGGAGATCGACCGTGCCGAGATCCATCGCAAGTACGACGAGTTGTGGCGCGCGCTGAGCGCCGACGGTCATGCGCTGACCGGCCCGAACGGCCTGCTCGACGCCATGGACCAGCGGGCGCTGCTGACCGTCGCCGGGCGGCGCTGGCTACGCCGCATCGTGATCGGCCAGGCGCGACTGCTGCAGCGGCTGGTCCGCAATCCCGCACCGCTCCCGCCACCGCCGACGACCGATCCGGAGATCTTCGACCTGCACTTCCGCGCGGTGAACGTCAACCACATGCGAGCGCAGCTGCTGGAACAGAACGACCCCGAGGCGATGCACTAGCCGGGCTTGCGACAGAGCAGGTTGAGCGAGGCATCACCGCTCACCGCGAGACGCCAGGCGACGCACGCCTGTCGCGCAAGGCGTGAGCGGGCCAGCGTGCGTCGGATCGCTCCGCCGGCCGGAGCAGGTGGCTCGGGCGCGGGCGTGTCGGGCGTCGGACGTGGGAGGTTGCGCGGCCAGCGGATCTGAACCTCGAACCCAGCGCGCCGCGCTGCGAGCAGGTATTCGTGCAAGAAGTAGACGTGCTCGTTGCCCTCGAACTGGGCGACCTCGGAGCCGTGATCGCGCTTGAGCTTCAGCGGGAAGCGGAGCGGCTCGTTGACGAGCATCAGGCTCCCGCCCGGTCGGAGAATGCGGTGGAACTCCGCCAGCGTCTGCCTCAGCTCGTCAGGGGCGTTGTGGTGCAGCGCCTCGCAGCAGAAGACGTAGTCGACGCTCTCGGACGCGATCGCCGGCTCGTTCATGCTCGAGAGAACGCGCTCGAAGAAGAGCGAGCCGTCGGAGATGAAGTAGTCCGCGGTATGCAAGCCCTGCAGCTCGGCCGTCGCAATGTCCAGCGCGATCACCGAGAGGCCGCGCTCTGCGAACATCGCGCTCGCCCAGCAGGTGCTCGAGCCGACGTCGAGAAGCCATTGGCCGGGCGCGAACGGCAGCTGCTCGGACCAGTATTCGAAAGCGCGGCGCTGCCCCCACCAGTACGGGAGGTCCTCGTAGGGAAGGTTGCGAATCCGCTCCCGGTCCCAGCCGTCGGCGCGCATCACCTCGGCGAAGCGCTCGAGCCCGGCGGCTTCGCGCGCGATCTGCTCGGGTGGGTCGCCAAGCAGCTCGACTACACCCGCGCGCAGCGGGAACCGCGCTGCGCAGATCGAGCAGGTCAGCGTGCCGTCGCGTGCCTCGCGGCCGTCGTGGTGAGAGATCGACAGCGCGAAGCAACGTTCGGAGTGGCAGGACGGGCAGCGGAGATGCTCGAGCAACGCGTCGCGCATCGCGCCCCTAGCGCGCCTCCTTGTGAACCTCGGGCAGGCTGATCTCGTCGAGGCTCACGCGGTGCGGCGTCGCGACATCGTTCAGGAACCGTTCGAGTGCGTCGACCTGTGACTCCCAGGCATAGCGCGCGGCCGTCTCGAGCCCGGCCTGCGCGAGGCGCTCGCGTAGCTCGACGTCGGCGAGCAAGCTCGCAATCGCACCGGC
>JBEKBL010000005.1:0-18971 GCA_050015415.1 Solirubrobacteraceae bacterium | reverse complement strand
CGCGATCGCCTTCGTGATCGCCGCAACGACCTTCTCGCTGTCCGCGCAAGCCCTCGTCATCGGCGCCGACGCGGCGGCGGTCGCAGTTCGCCTGCACGCCTCGCCGGGGGTGCTGCTGATCGCGCTGATGGCACACGCTCCGCTGGAGCTGACGGCCCTGTTCCTGCCGCTGGCGGCGTGGATCATGGCGAGCCGGCGCGGAGAGTGGGATCAACTCCTCGCGGCGACCCTGGTGACCGTCGTCATCGCTTTGCCGATGCTGTTTGCGGCAGCCTGTATCGAGGTCTTCGTGTCGCCTCACATCCTTCACGCGCTGCTTGGATAACGCCGCTACATTTTGTATAGTATTGGACAGACACTAGCGAGATAGAGCGGAGGATGGAAATGGCCGGCAATCTTCAAGAGGTGACAGACAACAACTTCCAAGCGGAGGTCATAGAGTCCGACACGCCCGTGCTCGTTGACTTCTGGGCGCCCTGGTGCGGGCCGTGCCGCGTCGTCGCACCCGTGCTCGAGCAGATCGACAGCGAGCATGACGATCTGCGGATCGTCAAGCTCAACGTCGACGACAACCAGCAGACCGCGGCGACGTTCGAAGTCCTCTCGATTCCGACGATGATCCTCTTCCGTGGGGGCCAACCGGTGAAGAAGATCATCGGTGCCTACCCGAAGAAGAAGATCGAGGCGGAGTTGGAACTCGTCGCGACCTGAAGCTGGTCGCGCTGGCCGAGCCTTGCTCGGCTAGGACTCCTTGAGCGCGCGCTGCAACCCGATCTCGAGCTTCCGGCCGCTGATCGTGACGCTCGAGGTATTGGCGAGCTGGCGCTCGCCGTAGCTGATCGACGTCGCGAGCGTCTCGCCGGTGATGTAGCTCTCGTGGGCGCGCGCCGCGCTCAGGAGATCGGCGTCGCCGTCGAGGTCGAGTGCGACGCGGTCGCTGATCTCGAGGCCGGCGTCGCGCCGCGCGCCCTGGACCGCGTGGACGATCTCTCGAGCGTGACCCTCATCGATCAGGTCGTCGTCGAGGGTTAGCTCGAGTGCCACGGCATGGGATCCCTCGCGCTCGAGTCCGTAGCCCTCGAGTGGAGCCAGTGAGATCAGCAGATCTTCGCTCGTCAGGATGTTGTCGCGCCCGCCGATCGATATCGCGATCTCCCCGCGCTCGCGCAGCGCGGCCGCCACGTGGGCCGGGTCGAGGGCCGCGACAGCGGCCTCGACTCCCCCCATATCCTTGCCGAAGCGCGGGCCGAGCGAGCGGAAGTTGGGCTTTACCGCGTAGCTCGCGAGCTCGTCGGCGGCGGCGACGAAGCGGAGGTCGCGCACGTTCAGCTCGTCGCGCACAAGCTCGCCGAGGCGCTCGATCGCCTCGCGCTCGCGGCCGCTGGCGACGACGATCGCCTCGCGCAGAGGCTGGCGTAGCTTGACCTTGCCGGCCGCGCGCGCGGCCAGGGCGAGCCGCACCGTCTCGCGGACAGTCGCCATCGCCGCTTCGAGCTCGAGGTCGCGCGCGCCGGCCACCGGGAAGTCGCACAGATGCACGCTCTGGAGGCTCCCGTCGAGGTTTTCGTAGAGCTCGTCGGCGATGAACGGCGTGAACGGGGCAAGCAGCTGCGCGATCGCGACGAGGGCGCTGCGAAGCGTCTCGAGCGCGCTCGCCTGTCCGTCCCAGAAGCGCCGCCGCGAGCGGCGGACGTACCAGTTGGAGAGGTCCTCGACCAGCTCGGAGATCGCGTGCCCGGCGCTCGTCGCGTCGTAGCGGTCGAGGCCGTCGCGGACAGCCTGAGTCGTGGCGTGAACGCGAGAGACGAGCCAGCGGTCGAGGTCACTCGGACCGTCGTCGGCGGCTGCGCCACCTTCGCCTGCGTTTGCGTAGAGCACGAAGAAGCCGTAGACGCTCCAGAGCTGGCGGAGGAACAGGCGCACGACCTCGCCGACCGCCTCGGGCGAGAATTTTGTGCTGTCCCAAGGCTGCTTGGACGCGAGGAAGTACCAGCGCCAGGCGTCGGCGCCGTAGCGGTCGATGATCTCATCCGGGGCCACGACGTTGCCGCGCGACTTCGACATCTTCTGCCCCTCGGCGTCGAGCAGCAGGCCGAGGCAGACGACGTTGCGGTACGGCGCCTCGTCGCGCAGCAGGGTCGAGATCGCGAGCAGCGAGTAGAACCAGCCGCGCGTCTGGTCGAGCGCCTCACAGATGAAGTCGGCGGGGAACGACTGCTCGAAGCGCTCCTCGTTTTCAAACGGGGCGTGGTGCTGTGCGAACGGCATCGAGCCCGAGTCGAACCAGACGTCGATGACCTCCTCCACGCGTCGCATCACCTCGCCGCACTCCTCGCAGGGGAAGCTCAGCTCGTCGACGTAGGGGCGGTGCGGGTCGAGCAGAGCCTTGCCGCTGCGCCGCTCGAGCTCGGCAAACGAGCCGATGCAGGCGATGTGCCCCGAGGCGCAGCGCCAGATCGGCAGCGGCGTGCCCCAGTAGCGCTCGCGCGACAGCGCCCAGTCGACGTTGTTTGCGAGCCAGTCGCCAAACCGCCCGTGCTTGATGTGGGGCGGATACCAGTTGACGGTCTCGTTCGCGGCGAGCATCCGATCGCGCACACGCGAGGTGGCGATGTACCAGGAGCGCTTCGCGTAGTAGATCAGCGGCGTACCGCAGCGCCAGCAGTGCGGGTAGGAGTGCTCGTAGTCCTCCTCCCGCAGCAGCAGCCCACGCTCGCGCAGCTCGCCGGTGAGGTCCGCCGCCAGCTGCGGATCCTTGACGTGGCGACCGGCGTAGCCGGTCACGCGCTCGTCGTAGGTGCCGTCGGGCTCGACCGGGTTGTAGACGCTTTGCGCGTCCGTCGGATCGAGCAGATCGGCGGCGCGCGCGGCGTCATAGTCGTCCTGGCCGAACGCCGGCGCGATGTGGACGATTCCCGTGCCGTCCGCAGTCGTGACGAAGTCCCCGCCGATCACGGGCAGCCCGCCCGGCTCGCGGTCGCTCGCCGCGAAGATCGGACCCTCGTAGCGGCGACCGACCAGCTCGGAGCCGCGCAGGCGTCCAACCACCTCGGCCCGAGCGCCGTACAGGGCTTCCGCGCGCGCCGCTGCGACGACCAGGATCTCGCCGCCGACCTGAAGGCGCACGTAGTCGATCTCCGGTCCGACGGCCACGGCGACATTGCCCGGCAGCGTCCACGGGGTGGTCGTCCAGATCACCAACTTGTCCTCGCTGCCCAGCAGCTGGAGCTTCACGTAGACCGTGTGGTCAACGACGTCCTGATAGCCGAGCGCGACCTCGTGCGAGGACAGCGCCGTGCCACAACGAGGGCAGTAGGGCACGACCTTGTGGCCCTCATAGAGCAGGCCCTTCGCGTGGATCTGCTCGAGTGCCCACCAGACCGACTCGATGTAGCTCGGATCGAGCGTGCGGTACGCGTGCTCGAGGTCGAGCCAGAAGCCGATCCGCTCCGTCGAGCGATTCCACTCGGCGAGGAAATCGAACACCGATTCGCGACAGCGGTTGTTGAACTCCGCGATCCCGAACGCCTCGATCTCGTCCTTCTCGGTGATGCCGAGCTCACGCTCGACGGCGATCTCCACCGGTAGCCCGTGGCAGTCCCAGCCGCCCTTGCGCTCGACCAGGTAGCCGCTCATCGTCTTGTAGCGCGGGTACACGTCCTTGAAGACGCGTGCGATCACGTGGTGGGCCCCCGGCGGACCGTTCGCGGTCGGCGGTCCCTCGTAGAAGCTCCACCGCGGCGCGCCGGCGCGCCGGCGCAGCGATTCCGCGAAGACATCGCGCTCGCGCCAGCGCTCGAGCACGGCGAGCTCGAGTTCGGGGAACGACTGATCCTTGGGCACCGCCCGGAACATCGGCGGATTGTAGGAGGGAGCCGGCACCGCGATGCCCACCGCTCGGCGCGGCAGCGCCTGGGGATAGGGTTTGCCACCTCACCCACCCCGAAAAGGACGACGTTCATGAGCGCAGAGCCCCTCTACGGCGGCGAGACCCGCAAGGCCATCGAGAACTTCCAGATCTCCGGCGAGCCGGTGCCGCGCACGGTTGTCCACTGGCTCGGGCGGATCAAGGGAGCCGCGGCTGCGGTCAACGGCGAGCTCGGCCTGCTCGATGGCGCCCTCGCAGCGCGGATCGCGGCTGCTGCGCGCGAAGTGGCCGAGGCAAGACACGACGACCAGTTCCCGATCGACGTCTTCCAGACCGGCTCTGGGACGTCGACAAACATGAACGCCAACGAGGTGATCGCCGCACTCGCCGGCGAGGGTGTCCACGCCAACGATCACGTCAACCTCGGCCAGTCCTCGAACGACGTCTTCCCCTCGGCCGTCCACCTGGCGGCCCTCGAGCAGGCCACGCACGAGCTGCTGCCCGCGCTCGAATCGCTCGAAGCCGCGCTCACCGCCAAGGCCGAGGCCTTCCACGGCATCGTCAAGACCGGTCGCACGCATCTGATGGACGCGGTCCCCGTGACGCTGGGCCAGGAGTTCTCGGGTTACGCCGCACAGATCCGCCTCGCCCGCCGGCGCGTCGAGAGCGCTTTGCCGCGCGTCGCACAGATTCCTCTCGGCGGCACCGCCACCGGCACCGGCCTCAACACGCACCCCGAGTTCGCCGCCAGGGTTCGCGCCCGCCTCGCCGGCGAGACGAAGCTCCAGATCGAGCCACCGGAGGACCCGTTCGAGTCGCAGGGCAACCGCGACGCACTCGTCGAGCTCTCAGGTGCGCTCAAGGTGCTCGCCGTTTCGCTGACGAAGATCGCTCAGGATCTCGCGCTGATGGGCTCGGGACCACGAGCCGGGATCGGCGAGATCTTCCTGCCTGAATTGCAGAAGGGCTCCTCGATCATGCCGGGGAAGGTCAACCCGGTGATTCCGGAGGTCGTGATGCAGGTCGCCGCGCAGGTGATCGGCAACGACACTGCGATCACGATCGGCGGCATGCAGGGCAACCTCGAGCTCAACGTTCGCGTGCCGCTGATCGCGCGCAACCTGCTCGCTTCACTCGCGCTTCTCGCGAATGCGGCCAAGGCGCTCGACGAGAAGTGCGTGTCCGGTATAGAGGCCAACCTCGCGGGCTGCGAGCGCAGCGCCGAGGCGACGCTCGCGGCCGCGACGGCGCTCAACCCCTACATCGGCTACGACGCTGCCGCCGAGATCGTCAAGGAGGCGACGCGCTCGGGTCGCCCGCTGCGCGAGGTCGCGCGCGAGAAGGGCGTCAGCGAGGAGATCCTCGACGAGGCTCTCGACCTGCGCAAGATGGCGCTCGGGACCTAGCCCTCAGTCGAGGCGCTCGAGCAGCCAGTCGTGGATCGCGTCGAGGTGGTTGGCGGTCAGCGTCAAATGTCCGTCGTCGTCGCTGAGCCGCGCGTCGACCCCCGGGATCTGCCCGGCTAGCCACTCGCCGTGCGCGAAGGGAACGAATCGGTCGTGGCGGCCGTGGTGGAGCAGGACGGGCGTCGCGATCGCGTCGAGCTCAAAGCCCCACGGGGCGAGCATCGCCTGGTCGTCATCCCACCAACCCTCGACTCCCGGCCCCAGTCCAGAGCGCGTGCATTCGATCAGATACTCGCCCAGCTCACCGCTGAGCACGGCCGCGTCGACCGGCGCGAGCAGGGTGCCGAGCATCCGCAGCAGCCCCTCGACGTCGCTCCCCAGCATCTCGAGCCGATCGCTCTCGTGCTTTGCCCGCGCCGCGACCGTGTCCTCCAGCTGCAGCCGGATGTCCTCGACGTTGTACTCGCCCATTCCGGCGAAGTAGTCGAGGCCCTCCGCCTCCCACGGCGCCGGAGAGGCGAGCACGGCGACCGCAGGCACGAGGTCTCCCAGCAGTGCTGCGCAGGCGATCGCGTGCGGCCCGCCACCAGAGATCCCCCAGACCGCGAGCCGGTCGATCTCGAGCGCGGCGGCGATGTCGCGCACGTCGTCGGCGCAGCTGGCGATCGTGCGGCCGGGACTCGGGCTCGAGCCGCCGTACCCCGGGCGATCGTAGGAGATCAGCCGCACCCCGCGTGCGCCGGCGCGCTCGCTGTCGGGCTCGAAGATCAGGCGCGAGTTCGGCGTCCCATTGTGCGCGAGGACGGGCCGCCCCGCGGGGTCGCCTCGCTCCAGCACCTTCAAGGTTCGACCGTCGCGCGTGACGACGTCATGCTCGATCACACCGCGATCCTCGCGCAGTCACTCGCCAGCGTCAAGCGCAGCCCGACGCCCGAGCGCGGCCGCCGGCAGGCGCCCGCCCCGCTCAGGCGAGGGACGCCTCCAGCGTGATCTCCCCGACGCCGGCGAGCGCGCGGCTCACGGGGCAGCCCTGCTTCGCGCCCTCCGCCACCGTCTTGAAGGTCTCCTCGTCGATGCCCGGAACGCTTCCGACCGTGTGAAGCGCGATTGTCGTGATCGTCGGTGCGCCGTCGACGAAGCGAATCGTCACCGTTGCGTCGGTCCTCACGGATTCGGCCGGGGTGCCGGCATCGGCGAGCCCGGCCGCAAGCGCCATCGAGAAGCACGAAGCGTGTGCGGCGGCGATCAGCTGCTCGGGATTGGCGCCCGGTGCGTCCTCGAACCGGGACTTGGCCGAATACTCACCGTTGATCGTCTCGCCCGCGGTGAACGTCCCACTACCGGACTGCAGATCGCCCTTCCATTCCGCGTGTCCCTTTGCCGGCATCCTGTCTCCTTTGATTTCGCACTTATGCGGGATGCGGATGCTAGAGGGCCGCCCGCTCAACCAGTGAAGGACGCCGACGGAGCATGCGCCAGCAACCGCCCGAGCAGCTCGGCGGCGCCGCCCTTCGACAGGGGCTCGTTGAGGTTGCCGCATTTCGGCGACTGCACGCACGACGGGCAGCCGTCGGCGCAGCCGCATTCGCTGATCAGCCGGTGAGCGTCACCCACGAGCTCCTCGAAGTGCGCAAAGGCGAGACGCGTAATGCCGACGCCGCCCGGATGACCATCGTGGATGAAGATCGTCGGGCCTGCGGTCTGCGGATGGGCGTTGGTCGAGAGACCGCCGATGTCCCAGCGATCGCACATCGCCAACAGCGGCAGCACGGCAATCTGGGCGTGCTCCGCCGCGTGCAGCGAGCCGAGCAGCAGCTCCCGCGGAAAGCCGTCGAGTGTGCCCGAGTCGAGCTCGAACCACAGCGCCTGCGTGGCAAACCGGGTGGGAGGTAGGTCGAGCGCCACGAGGTCGATCTCGTGGTGGTCGCCGAGCCGGCGCCGCTGGTAGGCGAGCACCGTCTCGGTGACGAGTACGCGGCCAAAGGACAGCGTCACCCCGAGCGCTTCGCGCCGGTCGAGCAGCCGCTCGATCAGGGTGTCGGTTTCGCGCTTCGGCTGCGTGTACCAGTCGCCGTCGAAAGGCTCGACGTGCGCCCGTCGCGCCTCGATATCGAGCTCCAGGACCTGATACGAACGGCCGAGGTGCAGGTAGACGGCACCCTCATGCAGCGTCGAGAACGCGCGCGCAGCCTCGGTGGCCCCGATCAGCTCACCGGTCGACACGTCGAGGATGGCGTAGGAGTCTGGCGAGGCGGATCGCAGCGACACCGCGCCCGCTGGATAGCGCTCGCGGCGGCGCAGCACGTAACTCCCCTCCTTGTTGCGGAGCTCGCCAAGACCCTCGAGGCGCTCCAGGTAGGCGAGCGTGCGCGGTCCGAAGAATTCGGCGTCGGCTGCCGTGAGCGGCCCTTCGTGGGCGGCGCACAACAGGTGGGCGAGGTGGATCTCCTCGGATTCGTGGTCGAGGATCGCCGATTCCACGGAACGCTCGAGGAAGTCCTCCGGGTGGCGAGCGAAGAACTGGTCGAGCGCGTCTTCGCTCGCAACGTAGAGCGCGAGGCCGCGGCGCTGGCGACCGGCCCGTCCCCACATCTGACGCAGGCTGGCAATCGTCCCGGGGAAGGACACGACGAGCGCCGCGTCGAGCGTGCCGACGTCAATGCCGAGCTCGAGCGCGTCGGTGCTGATCACCGCGGCCAGCTCGCCGGCGGTCAGCCGTCGTTCGATCTCGCGCCGCTGCGCCGGCGTGTAGCCGGCACGGTAGGGGGCGACGGCGTCGGCGAGCGCTCCGGCGCCGAGGCGCTCGAGCTCCAGCGCGACGAGCCGGGTGAGCAGCTCGACCCCCTTGCGTGAGCGCACGAAGCAGATCGTGCGCGCGCCCTCGCTGACCAGCCGCGCCAGCAGCTCGGCCGCCTCGCTGAGCGCGGAGCGGCGAATCCCGAGCGCCGCGTCGATCACCGGTGGGTTCCAGATCGCGATCCGCCGGCCCGCCGAGGGAGACGCGTCGCGATCGATGAGCGTGAACTCCTCGAGTCCGGTCAGGCGCTCGGCGAGCTCGAGCGGGTTGGCGATCGTCGCCGATGCGAGCAGGATGCGCGGCTCGGTCCCGTACGCGGCCGCGACACGCCGTAGGCGTCGAATCACGTTCGCGATGTGTGAGCCGAACACGCCGCGGTAGACGTGTGCCTCGTCGATCACCACGACGGCGAGGTTCGCGAACAGATCGCCCCAGGCTCCGTGATTGGGCAGGATCCCGACGTGCAGCATGTCCGGGTTCGTCAGGATCAGATTCGAGCGCCGGCGAATCTGCGCGCGGGCCTCGCGCGGGGTGTCGCCATCGTAGATCGCAGGTCGCACCGCGTCGCCCAGCCCGAAGGCGTCGAGCGCCCTCGCCTGGTCCTGGGCGAGCGCCTTTGTCGGGTAGAGGTAGAGCGCGCGCGCCTTCGCGTCGCGCAGCAGCACCTCCAGCGTCGGCAGGTTGAAGCACAGCGACTTTCCCGAGGCCGTGCCGGTCGTCGTTATCACCCCTCCGTGCCACGCAGCCTCGAGTGCCGCGAGCTGATGCTCGTAGAGCTGCGCCATGCCGGCGGCCTGGAGCGCCTCAAGCAGGCGCGGCTGCAGATCCTTCGGCGGTGGCCCCAAGCGCGCGGCGCGCGCGTGCTCGAATGCCTCCCCGACGAGCTGCTCGCTGCCGCGGGCGCCGTCGAGCAGCGCGGCCCACGGCTCGATCGCGCGCGTTTGTCCCGCGCTGCGAGGGGTCTTCGCTGCCGCAGGACTCACCCCTTGCCAATATAGGGCCCGGTGCCCTTCACTTCCGCAGAGGCCTGGCGCAAAGCCCGCAGCTTCCACCATTCGCGCTACGGCGCCGATCTGCTGCGGGCTCGCCGCCAGCGCGTGTCGGTCTGCCTGCCGGCGCGCAACTGCGCCGCCACCGTCGCCGCGGTCGTCGAGACGCTGGTGGGATTGCGAGAACGGGATCTCATCGATGAGGTGGTGGTGATCGACGGCGACTCGCAGGACGAAACGGCACGTTTGGCGGCCGCAGCCGGAGCGATCGTCCACCGCGAGTCCGAGCTGATGAGCGAAACCGGCCCCGTGCTTGGCAAGGGTGATGCGATGTGGCGCTCGCTCAGCGTGCTCGACGGCGATCTGATCTGCTTCCTCGACGCGGACGGCGAGCAGTTCTCGGCGCACTATGTGACCGGTCTCGTCGGGCCACTGATCGAGCTGGAGGAGATCGAGTTCGTCAAGGCCTTCTACCGGCGGCCGTTTCGCGTTGGTGAGTTTGCGGTGGCCGATGGCGGTGGTCGCGTCAATCACCTGCTCGCACGCCCGGCGCTGGCAATCTTCTATCCCGAGCTCGCCTGCTTCGACCAGCCGCTAGCCGGCGAGATCGCCGCCCGTCGTTCACTTCTGGAGCGGCTTCCCTTCACCACCGGCTACGGAGTTGAGATCGCGATGCTGCTCGACGTCTACGCCGACGCCGGTCTCGCCGGCATGGCGCAGGTCGACCTGGATGTCCACAACAATCGCCACCAGCCGCTGCTCGCGCTCAGCACGATGGCCTACGAGGTACTCGGCGTGATCGCCGCGCGGCTCGAGCGTGAGGGGCGCCTCAGCGGGCTCGAGCCGGGTCCGCTCGTTGGCCGCGAGGCTCCGCCACCCTCGCTCGAGCGGCCACCGATGCTCGCCCTGCGATGAGCGTGCGTGAGGGCTGGGCCTGTTACTTGGACCTCGACGGGACACTGCTCGGCCGCGGCGCCTCACTGCTGCACGACGGTGAGGGCTCCATTTCGATGCTCGGCGTGCGAGCGGTCGAGGCCCTTTTGCGCGCCGGTGTCGAGGTGGTGCTGATGTCCGGGCGGCGCCGCGGCACGGTCGCGGAGGATGCGCGCCTCTTTGGCCAGACGAGCTTCATCTACGAGTCCGGCTGCGTGCTCGTGCTCGACGGCGAGGAGCAGTGGTTGACGGGCGGGCTACTGCCGGGCGAGCGGAGCATCCACGAGCAGATCGCCGCCAGCGGCGCGCCGGCGCTTCTGCTCGAGGCCTACCCGGGCCGGCTCGAGTATCACGAGCCCTGGGCCGCCGGGCGCGAGATCTCGCACCTGTTCCGCGGACTCGTCGACGCGGCCGAGGCAGACGCGCTGCTCCGTGCCGGCGGCCACGGCGGTCTGCGGCTCGTCGACAACGGCGTCGTGCACCGCCGCTCACCGGCGCTCGCGGACCTGCCGCATGTCCGTGGCTACCACCTCATCCCGGCCGGTGCGTCGAAGGCGTCGGCGGTGGCGCTTCACATGCGCGCGCGTGCGCTGCAGCGCGAGGCGACGTTTGCGATCGGCGACTCTCGCGAGGATCTTGGCACCGCGCCGCAGGTCGGCACGTTCTGGCTTGTTGGGAACGCGCTCGAGAACGACCCGACTTTGCGCAACGCGCTCGGCGCATACGCCAACGTGCGGATCGCCGATGCGGCGCATGGCGGCGGGGTCTACGAGGCGGTGATCACGACGCTGGCGGAGCGTCGCTGACGCGCCGCAGCCCCAGCCGCAGCCGCAGGCGCTGCCACCATCCTCGCCGCCCGTTTCGCATCGGAACGGTGGTGCGCACCAGCGCGATCCAGTCGTCGAGTGGCAGCTCGCCCGAGATCAGGCGGGCGAGCCCGACGGTCACGGGGGCGGGGAAGCCGCTGCTCTGCACGGCGCTGGCGAGCAAGCGAACCGACTCCAGCGCCTCAACGGCCTGGCCGACCTGAAGCTCGATCTCGGCCGCGCTGACGCCCTGCGATAGGAGCTCGCCGGCACGCCGGTTGCGGCTCTGCGGCGCCAGCGCGGTCGCGACCAGGTCGCCTGCACCGGCAAGCCCGATCATCGACTCGGGCTGCGCGCCGTTGGCCGCAGCGTAGCGCCACACCTCGGCGAAGATGTGGCCGGCCGCCGCGCCCGCGGCGTTCAAACCCTGCGCCTCGGTCGCGCCCGCTGCGAGGGCCGCGGCATTCTTGGCGACCGCGGCGAGCTCGACGCCGATCGGGTCGCTCGAGATCTCGCAGACCACACCGGCGCGCGTGAAGATCGCGGCGAGCTGCTCGGCGAGCCTGTCGTCGAGCGATGCCGCCACGAGCGCCGCTCCGTGACTGACCATCTCCTGGGCGTGTGCCGGGCCGCCGATGCAGGCGGTTCGGTGAGCGCCAAAGCGCGCTCGCAGGACTGTCGTAGCCGTCGCGCCATCCGGCGGCACGAGTCCCTTGCACAGCGACACCATCGCGTTGGCCCGCCCGAGACCACGCGCCGACATGTCGTCGATCACCTCTCCGAGTGCCGTCGACGGGATCGCGAGGAAGACAAAGTCCGCGCGCGACACGCCGTTTGCCACGGACTCGATCCGCAATGCCGAGGGCAGCTCGACGCCCGGTAGGTATTTCGCGTTCTCACGCGACTCGGCCAGCGTCGTAGCCTGAACGCTCGTGTGCGTTTGCAGCGTGGCGCGAACACCGGCGCGCGCCAGCAGCACGGCGATCGCCGTGCCGAACGAGCCGGCGCCGACAACGATCGCTCGCCTGCCAGGCAGCGAGGCCTGGGCACGGCTGAGTACCGCTGGCCGACTCGGTTCGGGCGGGTTCTCGGCCATCAGTCGAGACGAGGGTATCGAGAGCCACCCAATTTCGCCTGCTTCGAGTGGGAAATCAATAGCTCTTGCAAGATCAGAGTTGCGCCGCGAGCTGCTCGGCAGCGCTGCTCAGCTGATCGATGGTTCTCGCCTCGGTGATCGTTTGGAGGTCGAGGATGCGCGCGTCGAACGCTTCGAGGGCGTTGATCGCGACGATCGCGTGAGCCGGGACGCCGAGCTGGCGCGCGCGGGTGGCGGCCTCAGCGAGCGCCTTTCCGTCGAGCGTGGTCGCGTCGAGCCGGCCCTCGCCGAGAATCACGGCGTGGGAGTCGCGCAGGCGGCGGTCGAAGTCGAGTGCGTCGAGTACGAACGGGGCGCCCGGAACGAGGACAGCATCGAATGCTGCCCAGAAGCCGCCGGCCAGGCCGCCGGCCGCGCCGCTCATCGGCACGCCGCGCGGATCGCGCCGCAGGTCCGCCGCCATGAGGTCGAGTCGCCGCGCGAGCCGCACAACACTCGCGGGATCCGCGCCCTTCTGCGGCGCGAAACGGGCTGCCGCGAGCTCGAATGGTGTGCGCACGTCACAGAGCACCTTGAGCGCCGCGCCTCCCAGCCCGCCAGCGTCCTCGATCACCGCGATCGCTCCCGCTCCACCGTCGCTCGTCGCACTGCCGCCCGCCGCCACCAACACCTGCCGGGCCCCGGCCGCGAGCGCCGCAACGACCAGCTCACCGGTTCCCTCACTGGACGCAGCCTCTGGATCGCGTTCCGATTCCGCCACCAACTCAAACCCGCTGGCAGCAGCGACGTCCACCACCGCACGCCCATCTCCAAGGAGCACAAACGAAGCCTCAACCTCACGACCCAAGGGGTCATGGGCCAACGCTCGCTGCTCAACCCCACCCAGCCGCTCCGCCAGCACGGTCGCTGTCCCCTCGCCGCCGTCCGCAATCGGCGCGATATCGGACCCCAAGCCAGCTCTTCCAAGTCCGCGGCCAATCGCCTCAGCCACGCTCCTGGCGGCGGCCATCCCTTTGAAGGCGTCGGGCGCCACGACGATCGGGCGGCGGGGAACGGTCATCGTGCGCCATCCTCTCAGGCGTGGCGAAAGGCGACGCGATCATCCTCGAGGTGGCCGGGCGCGAGGTACGCGTCTCGAATCCCGGCAAGCTCTTCTTCCCCGACCTCGGTTTCACGAAGCTCGATCTCGTGAACTACTACGTCGAGTGCGAAGCGGCGGTTGTCCGGCACCTGTGCGAGCGGCCGACGACACTGAAGCGCTGGGTTGACGGCGTGGGCGGCGAGTTCTTCTTCCAGAAGCGAGTGCCGGACACCGCTCCGGACTGGCTTGAAACCGCGACCGTCAGCTTTCCGAGCGGGCGCTCGGCGCGAGAGCTGGTCGTCAATGACGCCGCCCACCTCGTCTGGGGCGTCAACCTCGGCGTGATCGACTGGAACCCGTGGCCGGTGCGTCGCCAGGACCTCGACCATCCCGACGAGCTGCGCGTCGATCTCGACCCGACGCCGGAGGTCGGCTTCGACGAGGTTCGCGCCGTTGCCGCGTGCGTGCGCGAGGTGCTCTCCGACCATGGACTGATCGGCTACCCGAAGACATCGGGCTCGCGCGGGATCCACGTCAACGTGCGCGTCGTTCCGGCCTGCGGCTTCTCCGAGGTGCGCCAGGCCGCGCTCGCGCTCGCGCGCGAGGTCGAGCGGCGAATGCCGGGCCGCGCGACGAGCAAGTGGTGGAAGGAGGAGCGGATCGGCGTCTTCGTCGACTACAACCAAAATGCGCGCGACCGGACCGTCGCGTCCGCCTACTCGGTCCGGGCGGTTGCCGACGCCCGCGTCTCCTGCCCGTTTGACTGGGACGAGCTCGATGACGTCGACCCCGCCGCGCTGCGACTCGACACGGTTCCGGCGCGGCTGCGCGAGCGCGGCGACCCGTCGGCGGCGATCGACCAGCGGCCCGGCTCGCTCGACGGGCTCCTCGAACTGGCCGCGCGCGACAAGGCCGAAGGACTCGGCGACGCGCCGTGGCCGCCCAACTTCGCCAAGCAGCCCGATGAGCCGGCGCGAGTCCAGCCGAGCCGCGCGCGGAAGACCACTTAGCTCAGCTGCTCAAACAGGCACTCGCGCGGGGGCTTGTCATCGCGCCAGCGCAACACCTTCGTGCCATGACGGATTCGCCCGTCGCTGACGTGGTCATAACTCACCTCGACGACGAGCTCCGGTCGCAGCTCCACCCACTCGAGGTCGCGATCGGCGCTCCAGCGGCTCGGATCGCCGCTGCCGCGTGACCCCGTCTCGTACGGCGCTAGCCGCGCCACGAGACCACGCTTCTCCGCGGCGTTGAAGCCCGAGCTGTGACCGACGACGCGAAGGTTGCCGTCCGGCTCATAGAGTCCGAGGATCAGCGAACCGACGCTCTGCGCAGCCTTGCCCGGGCGGTAGCCGACGATCACGCAGTCGATCGTGCGCTGGCGCTTGACCTTGACCATCCCGGTCCGTTTTCCCGGCGCGTAGGGGGCGTCGAGGCGCTTTGCGACGACGCCCTCGGCGTGCTCGAGCCACGCTTCCGCGCCGGAGGGGTCGAGCACCAGCTCTGCACGGCGCAGGCCTTCGATCGACTCGAGCGACGCACGCCGCTCCGAGAACGGGCGATCGAGCAGCTCCGAGCCGTCGCGCGAAAGCAGATCGAACGCGATGAACGAAGCCGGCCACTCGCCGGCAAGGCGCTCGATGCGCGAGGCGGCAGGATGGATGCGCTGCTGCAGCGCGCCAAACGCCTCGCCCCCGCCGGGTGCGTCGATCACTATCTCACCATCGACTACGTATTCGCCTGGAGGGAAGCGCAGCTCAGGGAAGTAGCGACGGAGGTCCTTGCCGCCGCGTGACTGAAGCCGGAGTTCATCGCCGGCGACGAACGCGATCGCGCGGAAGCCGTCGTACTTCTGCTCGTAGGCCCACTCAGGCCCGACGGGCAGTGTGGCGGCGCCGCGGGCGAGCGCCGGCTCGATCGGGAATTGGACCGCCATCAGCTGACCCTAGCGTGACGATACAGTCAGCGTTGATGAGCGGAGATCGTGCGACCGTCGCCGAGGACGAGTACCTCGAGACGCTGTACTGGCTGTATGAGGCGGGTCTGCCGATGACCGGCGCGAACGTCGCCCGTGCGATGCAGCTCGCGGCGCCGTCGGTGCACGAGATGATCGGGCGCCTCCAGCGCGACGGCTACATCACGCGTGCCGCCGACAAGTCGATCGAGTTCACCGAGACGGGCGAGCAGCACGCCGCTGAGATCGTCAGCCGCCACCGCATGATCGAGCGTTTCCTCACCGACGTGCTCGGCATCCCCTGGGACGAGGTCCACGCCGAGGCCGAGCGACTCGAGCACGCGATGTCGCCTGTGCTCGAGGAGCGGATGCGCGCGGCGATCGGCGAAGCTCGCACATGCCCGCACGGCCACCCGATCTTCGCGGGCTCGCGGATTCCAGGCGTGCCGCTGGCCGACGTGGCAGTGGGCGCAAAGATTGTCGTGCTGCGTTTCGAGAACGAGGCCGAGGACCTGCTGCACTACCTGCGCGACGTCGGGCTTGAGCCAGGGCTCGAGGCGCGCCTAGCGGAGTCGGATGCCGAGCAGATCGTCCTTGAAGCGGTGGACCGCCGCTGCGTGATCACGCGCAGCGTCGCCGAGACGGTGTCCGTCACGGCCGATCCCTCGCCGCCGCCGCGCGTCGCGCTGCCCGAGCAGCTCGTGCTGGCGTCCCAGCGCTACGGGCGCTAGGAAGCCGCGAGCGCGGCGACCGCGCTCGCCAGCCGCGTGACCGCCTCGTCGATCTCGGCCGGCGTGACCGGCGCAAAGGAAAGCCGAACCGCTCCCGAGTCGCCATCGAGGACAAAGTCGTCGCCGTCGACGATTGCGACCCCGTGCTCGGCCGCAACGGCCACGAGCTTCGTCGAGTCGATCCCCTCGCCGAGCTCGAGCCAGAGGAAATAGCCGCCGTCAGGCGCCGTGAAGCGGCTCTCGGGAAGGGCACCCGACAGACCGCTGGCCAGCCGCTCGCAGCGCTCGGCGAGCGCGTCGCGGACCCGCGCGCTCGAGCGCTCGAGCGCTCCCGACGTGCAGAACTCGTATGTGATCGCTTCGCCCACCATGCTGGGCGAGATATAGGTGCTCGTTGCGCGTTTCGCGATCGTCGCGATCAGCTCGGCCGGCCCGACGAGGTAGCCGACGCGGATCCCGGGGCAGACGGTCTTCGAGAATGACGACGCGTAGACGACCCTGCCGGCGCCTTCATCCAACGAGAAGATCGTCGGCAGCGACTCGCCGCGGAAGCGCAGCGCCACATACGGGTCGTCTTCGAAGATCGTGAAGGCGTAGCGGTGGGCCAGCTCCAGCAGCCGCCGGCGCTTCTCGAGTGAGAGCGTGTAGCCGGCGGGGTTGTGGAAGTTCGGGATGATGTGCGCGAACGTCGGTCGCGTGCCATCGGCCAGCGTGCGTTCGAGCGCGTCCACGTCGATTCCGTCGGACTGCAGAGCGACCGCGTGGAGGTTCGCGCCTCGCTGGCGCAGCGCGAGAATCGTCCGGTCATAGGACGGACGCTCGATCACGACGTGGCTGCCCGCCAGCGCCAGTTCGTCGAACAGGAACGCGTCGGCCTGCAGCGAGCCGTTCGTGACCAGTACCTGCGACTCGTCGACGTCATGCCAGTTGGCGATCAGGCGCCGCAGCGGCAGGTAGCCGACCGAGGTTCCGTAGGCGGTGGCGCCGCCAGGATCGTTCTCGAACGCGCGTGCGGCAGCATCACGCAGACCCTCGACGTCGACGATGTCGAGTGACGGCGCGCCGCGTGCGAGCGAGATCGTGCTGGTCGCGTTCACGACGGACATGATGACTAGCCGAGCATCGAGGCGACGATGTCCGCCACCTCTGTCGGTGTCCGCCCGACGCGGACGCCGTGCGTCTCGAGCGCCGCAGCCTTCGCCGCTGCGGTTCCGTGGGTTCCGGAGACGATTGCGCCGGCGTGGCCCATCGTCTTGCCGGGTGGGGCGGTGAAGCCGGCGATGTAGGCGACGACCGGCTTCGAAACGTTGGCGGCGATGTAGTCCGCCGCCTCCTCCTCGCCCTGGCCGCCGATCTCGCCGCTCATCACGATCAGCTCGGTCTCAGGGTCGGCCTCGAACAGCGCGATGATGTCGACGAAGCTCGAGCCCGGCACCGGGTCGCCGCCGATCCCGACGATCGACGAGTTGCCGAGGCCGCGCTGGGCCAGCTCGTTGCCGACCTGGTAGGTGAGGGTGCCGGAGCGCGAGACGACGCCGACGTTGCCCTCGCGGAAGAAGTCTGCGGGAATGATGCCGACGTTCGCCTTACCCGGCGAGAGGATGCCCGGGCAGTTCGGTCCGATCAGGCGCGCGCCGCCGGCGCGCCGCAGTTGCGTGTAGACGCGCAGTTCGTCGTGTGCGGGGATCCCTTCGGTGATCGCGATGATCGTCGCGATCCCGGCGTCGGCCGCCTCGAGGATCGAGTCCGCTGCAAATGATGGTGGAACGAAGATCATCGCGGTGTTGGCGTCGCTCGCCGCGACCGCCTCGCAAAAGGTGTTGAACACCGGTATTCCCTCGACGTCCTGTCCGCCCTTGCCGGGGGTCACGCCGGCGACGACGTTCGTGCCGTAGCGGCGGTTGTTCAGCGCGTGAAAGGTGCCCTCGCGGCCGGTGATGCCGGAAACGCAGAGGCGCGTATCGCGATCGACGACGACGCTCACTTCGCCAGCTCCACCACGCGCGCCGCAGCCTCGTCCATCGTCGCCGCAGCGTGAACGTTGGGCAGCTGCGCCGCCTCGAGCAGCTCGCGACCGAGGGTGCCGTTGGTGCCGTCGAGGCGTACGACGAACGGGACGTCTGGCCTGATCTGCTCGAACGCCTCGATCAGGCCGCGTGCGACCTCGTCGCAGCGCGTGATGCCGCCGAAGATGTTGAACAGCACGGCCGTCACCTTCGGGTTCGACAGGATCACTTCGACCGCTGCTGTGATCGCTTCCGCCTTTGCGCCGCCGCCGGCGTCGAGGAAGTTCGCGGGCGCGCCGCCGTGCTGCGCGACCACGTCGAGCGTCGACATCACGAGCCCCGCGCCGTTGCCGAGAATGCCGATATCGCCGTCGAGCTTGACGTAGGTCAGGTGGCGCTCTTTGGCCATCCGCTCCTGCGGATCCTCCGCCGAGAGGTCGCGCAGCTCGGCGTTCTCGCCGTGGCGGTAGAGCGCGTTGTCGTCGAGCGTCACCTTCGCGTCGAGCGCGACGACCGCCCGCTCCGGCGTCACGACCAGCGGATTGACCTCGACGAGCATCGCCTCCTCATCGACGAAGGTCGCGTAAAGCGCGGCAAGGAACGCGCCGACGCCGCGAACGACGTCCGCGGCGACGCCCGCCTCGTAGGCGAGTCGCCGGCCATGGAAGGGCTGGAAGCCGAGCAGCGGGTCGACGTGCAGCGTCGCAATTGCCTCTGGTGTCTCCTCGGCAACCTGCTCGATATCCATGCCGCCACGCGTCGAGAGCATCACAAGGGGGGCCTTGGCGCTGCGGTCGAAGACGATCGAGGCGTAGTACTCGGAGGCGATCTCCGAGGCTCCCTCGATCCAGACCTCGTGCACGGTGAGGCCGCGGATGTCCATTCCCAGGATTGCGCCCGCGTGCTCGCGCGCTTGCGCCTCGTCGGCGGCGATCTTGATGCCGCCGAGCTTGCCACGCCCGCCGATCTGGACCTGGGCCTTGACCGCACACGGGTAGCCGATCTCGTTCGCCGCCGCGGCCGCCTCGTCGATCGTCGCGGCGACCTTGCCCCTCGGTACCGGTATGCCGTGGCGAGCGAGCAGCTGCTTGCCCTGGTACTCAAGTAGATCCATCAGCGGGCGCGGACTCTAGACGACGTTCATAATTGCCGTCGCGCTCCGCGCAAATTCCCGCCACCAGGAGATCCCTCACAGATGCCACTGCCGACTAAGCCGACGTTCGTCACCTTCGACGTGTACGGCACCTTGATCGATTGGGAGAAGGGAATCTGGGATGCATTCTCGGCCGAGGCCAACCGCGACG
>JBEKBL010000004.1:0-19681 GCA_050015415.1 Solirubrobacteraceae bacterium | reverse complement strand
CGGATCGGGCATGTCGGAGGGGTTGTGGACCTCGAGCTCCTCGCCGCTCGTCAGGGTCACCTGGAAGCCGACCGACGGCATCGTCGCGAGCAGCTCGAGGTCGTACTCTCGCTCGAGGCGCTCACGAACGATGTCCATGTGCAGCAGGCCCAGAAAGCCGACGCGGAAGCCGAAGCCGAGCGCGTCGGAGGTCTCGGGCTCCCAGGACAGCGCGGCGTCGTTGAGCGTCAGCTTCTCGAGCGCGTCACGCAGCTCGGGAAAGCGCTCGGAGTCGATCGGGAAGAGCCCGCAGAAGACCATCGGCTTGACGTCGCGGTACCCGGGCAGCGGCTGCTTCGCGCCGTGGACGCGTGTCGTGAGCGTGTCCCCCACGCGCAACTGCGTGACGTCCTTGATCCCGGTGATCAGGTAGCCGACCTCACCGGCGTGGAGCTCGCCGGCCGGTGTCATCGCCGGGCCGAAGTAGCCGATCTCGTCGATCTCAGCGTTGGTGTGACCCACCATCGCGTGGATCGCCTCGCCCTTGCGGAAGACGCCGTCGACGACCCGTACGTAAGCGACGACGCCGCGGTACTGGTCGAACTGCGAGTCAAAGATCAGCGCGCGCGCCGGCGCCTCCAGGTCACCGGCGGGCGGCGGAACGCGTTCCACGATCCGCTCGAGCACCTCGACGACACCAGCGCCGGTCTTGGCCGAGATCTCGAGCACGTCGTCAGCTGCCTCGCCGAGCAGCTCGCCGATCTCACGCGCGACGCGCTCGGGGTCGGCTCCCGGCAGGTCGATCTTGTTCAGGGTCGGGATCAGCTCGAGCCCCGCCTCGACCGCCATGTAGGTGTTCGCGACGGTCTGCGCCTCGACCCCCTGCGAGGCGTCGACGACGAGCACCGCTCCCTCGCACGCCGCAAGCGAGCGAGAGACTTCGTAGGTGAAGTCGACGTGGCCGGGAGTGTCGATCAGGTGCAGCTGGTAGCGCTGGCCGTCGCGAGCGGTGTAGTCGACGCGAACTGCCTGCGCCTTGATTGTAATTCCGCGCTCGCGTTCGAGGTCCATCGAGTCGAGCACCTGCGCCCGCATCGCCCGCGCCGCGACCGTGTGCGTGAGCTCGAGAATGCGGTCGGCGAGCGTCGACTTGCCGTGATCGATGTGGGCGATGATGCAGAAGTTGCGGATGTGAGCCTGGTCGGGCATGGCCAACGGATGCTAGACGGCCGCTAGAGCGGGGCCAGAGCGAGCGAGCTGACGGTGACCGCGGCACCGTCGAGGACCACGCCCTCGACCGACGGTATGCCAATCACGTAGCAGCCGGCGGCCACCGCGGCGTCGACGCCCGTCGGCGAGTCCTCCAGCACCGCGGTGCGGGCGGGCTCGCAGCCGAGCGCTTCGCAGATCGCAAGATAGATATCGGGGGCCGGTTTTCGATCGGCGACTTCGTCGCCGGCAATGGTGACCGCGAACAGGGCCTTGCTGACGCCGGCGGTCGCGAGTGCGCGGTCGACAAAGGCGCGATACGAGTTCGAGGCGAGGCCGAGCGGCATCCCCTCCAGGCGCAGTCGCTCGATCAACTCGATCGCTCCCGGCCGCGGCTCGGCGGCGCGGCTGATCTCCTCGAAGGCGAGCCGCTCGAGATCGCGAAACAGCTCCGGCCCCTCATCCGGTCGCCCGAGCAGCTCCGCGAGCGCCTGTTCGGCGAGCGGCCCCGCCTTGCCGAGGATCGCGCGCTTGTCCTCGATCGTGAACTCGCGGCCGAAGCGCGCGAAGAGACGCTTCTCGGCCCGCGTCCACGCTCCCTCGGTCTCGAGCAGGAGGCCGTCGTTGTCGAAGACGACAGCGTCGAAACGAGCATTCCGGGGGCTCATTCGTGTAGTAGTATCATGCAATGCTGACGGTGCCGGAAGCCGCGCGCCGCGCGGGACGCGATCCGGAGACGGTACGGCGCTGGATCCGAACCGGCAGGCTTCGCGCGAGCAAGGTCGGAACACAGCACGTGATCGAGGAGGGCGACCTCGCGACGCTGCTTGAAGCGTACGCCGATATTGCGATTCCCGAACGCCTCCTGCGATTCGAGTCCGGCCGCCCGCAGCCAGATTGGTCAGCGATCCTGCGGCGCAGCCGTGGCCAGCACTGATGCTGGTTGTCGACGCGTCCTACGCGGTCCGCGCTTGCGGCGTGGACGGGGGCTTCGAACTGCTGCGAGATCCGGACCTCGTCGCGCCGGCGCTGATGTGGTCCGAGGTGCGCTCGGCGCTGCACGAAGCAACCTGGCGCGGCGACATCGACGCCGACGACGCGACCGAGGCTCTCAAGCGCTTGGAGAGCTGTCCTGTGAGAAGCAGCGCCGACCCGCGCCTCGGACCAACGGCCTGGGAGATAGCTGATGAGCTCGGCTGGGCAAAGGCCTACGACGCCGAGTATGTGGCGCTCGCCCGGCTGCTCGGCTGCCGAGTGGTGACACTAGACGGCCGTTTGCTGCGCGGGGCAGCGCGCCTCGGCCTGGCGGTCACCCCTGGCGAGCTCTCCTAGATCCACTACGCCCGCGGCAGGCGCGAGAGGAACATCTGCTGCACCTGGAAGGCCTCGGGAATGTTCATCCGCAGCACGGCACGGACGTAGATCAGGCCGCCGACCGCGGCGGCGGCGCCGACCGCGACCAGCTGGCCCGGGATCGAGCTGCCAAGCGCGGCGTCGACGCCCCGCCAGGCGGCCCAGGCCGCTGCCGCCATGATGATCGAGGCGACCAGGATACGCGCCGTGATCATCAACGTCTGGCGTCCTTCGAGACGTCCGTTGAAGCCGAGGCGCAGGCGTCGCAGGAGCAGCCCGGTCATCACGACGTTGGCTGCGAACGTGCCAATCACGAGGCCGGCGATGCCGAGCGGCTTGTAAAGGCTAAGGCTCACGATGATGTCGACAATCATGTTGATCGCCGCGAGGCCGGTCGGGATCCAGGGCCGCTTGAGCGCGAAGAAGGTGCGCGTGAGCAGCAGGTTGAGACCACCGAACGGCAGGCTGAAGGCGAACCAGAAGAGCGCGATCGAGACGAGGTGGGTGGAGTCTCGCCCGAACGCGCCGTGCTGGTAGATCAGGCGCACGACCGGCGTCGTCAGGACCATCAGGAAGGCCGAGGCGGGGATCAGCATCAGGTTGATCTGGCGCATCCCGATCGCCAGCGCGCGGCGCATCGCAGCCGGGTCGCGGCGGGCCGCCATCCGGCTGAGCGTCGGGAAGAGGACCGTTGCGACCGCGACGCTGAACATCCCCTGCGGCAGCATGTAGATCCGAAACGCCTGGTCGATGGCGCGCGGGGCACCGCCGGTCGGGTCGGTCTTGACGAGGCCGCCGAAGGCCGAGTTGATCAGCTGATCGAGGTTGACGATGCCGAGGCCGATCGTGACCGGCAGCATCAGCACGAACACCTGACGGACACGAGGGTCGTGCCAGTCGATGTGGAAGGCGAGCCGGAAATCGATCTGGGCGAGCGCTGCCATCGCCATCAGGAGCTGCACGGCGGTGGCGACGAGGATCGCGATCGCGTAGGCCTCGATGCCGTGGTGTGAGTGCACGTAGCGCGGGCGCAGGTACACCAGGAGACCGATGATCACCAGGTTCCAGACGGCGGGGGCGATCGCCGGGATCGTGAAGCGGTCATATGACTGCAGGACGCCGACGATCAGGCTGGTCAGGCCGAGCAGCAGGATGACCGGAAAGAGGATCTGCGAGAGCAGTACGGCGACGCCGTTGACGCCGTCGAGTGCCGGCCCGAGGAACAGCGGCACGATCGTGCCTGCGAGCAGGATGAAGAACGCCGTGATCACCGAGAGGGCGATCAACATGATCCAAAGGAGCGTCGAGGCGAGCCGGAACGCTTCGCGCTTCTTGCCCTGCTGGAGCAGATCGCTGAAAACGGGCACGAACGCCGCCGAAAGCGCCGCATTCGCGAACAGGTTCGCGACCAGGTTCGGGACGAGGAAGGCGATCGTGAACGCCGAAGCGCCCCTCGACGTACCGAAGTAGTCCGCGGCGACGATCTCGCGACCGAGGCCGGCAACCCGGGAGAACGCCGTGGCGATCGAGAAGATCGCCGTGTTGCGTGCGACGTGACCTGGCGGGCCTTCCGGGCCGTCAGGGCCGGCCCGCACGACGGTTGGCGTGGTGGCGCTCAACGCCGCTATAGTAAGGCCGCAGGCGGTCCCAACCCGCCAAATCTCCCGTGGCCAACATCGCATCCCAGAAGAAGCGGATCCTCCGCGCCGAGCGCGAGCGGATCGAGAACCGCCAGCACACCTCGGCGATCAAGACCTACTTCCGCCGCCTCGAGGAGGCCGTCGGCGAGGGCGACAGCGAGCGCGCCGCCACCGAGCACCGCACGCTGATCTCAAAGATCGACAAAGCGGTCAAGACGGGCGCCCTACATCGCAACACCGGCGCCCGCAAGAAGTCCCGCGCAGCACGTACGGCTCGCCGGCTCGGTTGACGCCGACCGGCCCCGCCGGGCTGGACACGCGCAGCATGACGACAAGCGCCCTGATCACAGTAGTCCTAGCTAGCAGTTACCACCACCGGCACGGGTTCATTCTCGGGCTGATACTGCTAGTGGTGATTGTCGGCGGCGGCGCCTATTACGTCGGCCGGCGGCGGAGCAGCCGAGTGCGGCGCAAGAACGAGGAGCAAGACGACGGCGGTCGCTGGGGACGCTGAGCTCGCCCGTCCAGGCGCGGCAGCGATCTAGCGAGGCCGCTCGGCCGAAGGCCGAGCCGGCGAGCCCCTACGCAGCGATCTGCGCGATGGCTCGCAGCGCGAGTGTGTCGGGATCGAGCGGCGATCCGCCGCGCGTTGAGAGCTCGAGGTCGGCAAGGGATGTCAGCGCTCGACGCAGCTGCGCCGCATCGGTTCGCTGCACATCGGCGATGAAGGCCGCCGCCGCCTTGGGGGGCATCCGCAATCCTGCCCGGACCTGTGCCTGTGGGGTACCGCTGTGGAGTTGGAGTGCGACGGCGAGCGCTTCGCGCAGGCGGCGGGCCATCCAGTAGGCGAGCGACTCGACGCGCTCGCCCTGCTCGCGCAGCTCGAGGAAGACGCTTGTCGCGCTGGGGGCGTCGCGGGCGACGAGCGCGTCGGCAAGCGTCCAGGCCTTGCGCTCCGCGCCCCGGGCGACGCGGTCGAGAACGGCCTCGGCGTCGAGCGCAGCGCCGGGGCCGCACTCGATCGAGAGCTTCTCAAGCTCGCGCGAGAGCCGGGCCTGGCGTGTCCCCACGGCCTGAACGAGTGCCTTTGCGGCCGTGGTGTCGAGTTTCAGCTCGAGCTCCGCGGCGCGGTCGATCACCCACCGCGGCAGCTCCCATTCCTTGACCGCGAGCTCAACGCTGACGTCGCCGCCCACAGCCTTGACAGCCGCGTGAAGCGACGCGGGCGCCTTCGCGCGTCCGTCTTCGAGCGCGAAGAACGCGATCGTCGTCTCCGGCGCCATCGCCGCCAACGCCGGCACGACGTGCTCCTGAACGTCCGCGTCGGACCAGCGCTCGACGCCCTCGCCTACGATCACGCGCCAGCCGAGCGACAGCGTGAGCGAGCTCAGCAGCGCAGCGGCCTCCTGTGGCGTCGCCGCCGACTCCCAGGCGTTTCCGGCGAGTGCACGCAGACGGGCGCGCCGCTCGCCCACACGTCCGTGGTCGTCGCCGTGGATCAGGTAGGCGGGCTTTAAGACCGACACCGGTTGCAGGCTAGCGCCGCGGCCAGCCGGCGTCGCGCGCTGCCCTCAGCGCGACGCCGGTGTTCGCCCGGGAGGGCTCAGGCCTTGACCGGAGTGGACT
This sequence comes from Solirubrobacteraceae bacterium, assembly GCA_050015415.1. GTDB lineage: Bacteria > Actinomycetota > Thermoleophilia > Solirubrobacterales > Solirubrobacteraceae > Palsa-513. The sequence continues at coordinate 13,874 of JBEKBL010000004.1, read as the reverse complement.
TGCCCTGGGCGATCATCCACGCGCCGTAGACGACGACGGCCGCGACGATTATGTCGACGAAGCACCCCCACCCGAGGTAGCTGGTGTGGAGAATCAGCTTTAGCAGGAGCAGGACGACGATCACTCCGGCAATGGCCGCTCGCGTCATCTCGCGCCCGAGAGCCGACGTCGGCAGCTGCGTTTGTGGACTGAAGTTCGCGAGGCCCCAGTCCGCCACGACGACGATGGCAAGGATCAGCGCGAGGATGCCCCAGATCGACGCCGGAGCGCTGGTCGCCGCTGCTGTGGCCGTATATGGGCCGAACGAGTACGAATAGAACGGCAACGCGAAGAGAAAGATGATCAGGAGAACGCCGCCGCCCCCGACCATCCAGTCCTCACGGCTCAGCTTTGAAAAGTCCACCACACCCTCCTGGTTGCTTGACTGGATGCGGGTGAGTGTATGGCGCCCCCGATGGGCATGCAATGCGGGCGCCGGCGGTCTGGACGGGTCAGCGCACGACGATGTTGACGAGCTTGCCGGGGACGACGATCGCTTTCACGATCTCGCGTCCCTTGATGTGCTCGCGGACGTTTGGGGCCGCGAGGGCTAGCGCCTCGAGCTCCTCCTCCCCCAGCCCGCTCGACGCCTGGACGCGGTCGCGGACCCTGCCGTTGACCTGGCAGACGAGCTCGTAGGTGTCGCGCTCGAGCAGCGCCGGGTCGGCCGTCGGCCACGGCTGCTCCCAGACGCGCTCGCCGGTGAGGAGGTGGTAGGCGTCGGCGCCGGCGTGTGGCGCGAACGGGAAGATCAGCGAGGCGGCATGCGCGAGCGCAAAGCGGAGCGTTCCGGGGCTTGACGCGGAGCGCAGGCGGTAGCAGTCGTTGACGAGCTCCATCACCGCCGAGATCGCCGTGTTGAAGGCAAAGCGGCCCTCGAGGTCGTGTGTGACCTTCGCGATCGCCCAGTGCGTCTTGCGCAGCAGCTCGAGGTCCGCCCCGGCGGGCGAGGCCGCCGGCGGCGTGCGCTCGCCCGTCTCGGCGATCTCGGCGGCGAGACGCCAGAGGCGCGCGAGGAAGCGGTGGACTCCCTCGACGCCGTCGTCGGACCAGTCGGCGTCCTGCTCGACCGGGCCGATGAAAAGGATGTAGGTGCGCGCAGTGTCGGCGCCGTAGCGCTCGACGATCGACTGCGGCGAGACGACGTTGCCGCGCGACTTCGACATCTTCGCGCCGTCGCGCGTGATCATGCCCTGCGTGAAGAGGGCGGCGAACGGCTCCTGGAAGGAGAGGTGGCCGAGGTCCGCGAGCGCCTTGGTGAAGAAGCGCGCGTACATCAGGTGGAGGATCGCGTGCTCGACACCGCCGATGTACTGGTCGACCGGCATCCACTCGGCGAGCACCGCCGGATCCCAGGCGGCCGCCTCGTTGCGCGCATCGCAGTAGCGCAGGAAGTACCAGGAGGAGTCGACGAAGGTGTCCATCGTGTCGGTCTCCCGCCTTGCAGGCGTGCCGCAGACCGGGCAGGTGGTGTTGACCCAGTCCTCGGCGGCGGCGAGTGGCGAGCGGCCCTTCGGCGCGTAGTCCTCAACCTCGGGCAGGAGGACCGGCAGTTGGTCTTCGGGCACAGCGACGATGCCGCAGGAAGGACAATGGATGACGGGGATCGGGCAGCCCCAGTAGCGCTGGCGTGAGACGAGCCAGTCGCGCAGGCGGAAATTGATCGCGCCTCTCCCGCGATCCGCAGCCTCCAGCGCGGCCACTATTTGAATCCCCGCCTCCCGGTTAGGGAGGCCGTCGAAACCCTCGCCGGAGTTGGTGAGCGGCCCGTCCCCCGGGTAGGGCAGCTCGCCGCCCTCGATCACGCGGCGGATCTCGAGCTCGTGGGCCTGCGCGAAGTCGAAGTCGCGCTCGTCGTGGGCGGGGACCGCCATGATCGCGCCGGTGCCGTACTCCATCAACACGTAGTCGGCGACGAACATCGGGATCTGCTCGCCGTTGACGGGGTTCGTCACGGTGCGGCCGAGCGGGACGCCGGTCTTGGCCTTGTCGAGGGCTCCGCGCTCGGCGTTCGACGCGACCATCGCGTGGTTGACGTAGTCGCGCACCGCCTGCTCGTGCGGCGTGCCTTCGGCAAGGCGGAGGACGTCGGGATGCTCGGGCGCCATGACGAAGAATGTCGCGCCGAAGAGGGTGTCGGGGCGGGTCGTAAAGACCGGGTAGTCGATGTCGAACTCGTCCTGGTGGAAGGTCACCTCGGCGCCCTCGGAGCGACCGATCCAGTTGCGCTGCATCGTCTTGACGTGCTCCGGCCAGTCGATCGTGTCGAGGTCGTCGAGCAGCCGCTGGGCGTAGTCGGTGATCCGCAAGAACCACTGCTCGAGCTGGCGGATCTCGACCTCGTGGCCGCAGCGCTCGCAGCGACCGTCGATCACCTGCTCGTTGGCGAGGACGGTCTGGTCGTTGGGGCACCAGTTGACCGCGGCCTCGCGTCGGTCGGCGAGGCCGGCCCCCAAAAGCTGGAGGAAGATCCACTGGGTCCAGCGGTAGTAGCGGGGGTCGCTGGTCGCGAGCTCGCGCGACCAGTCGATCGAGATCCCCCACTCGCGGAACTGGCGCTGGAAGGAGGCGATCGAGGCGTTCGTCGCATCGCGCGGGTGGACGCCAGTCGCGATCGCGTTGTTCTCGGCCGGCAGGCCGAACGCGTCGTAGCCCATCGGGTGCAGAACCTCGGCGCCGCGGCGTCGGCGGAAGTGCGCGATCGCGTCGCCGACCGAGTAGACCTTCAGGTGCCCGATGTGCGGCTCGCCGCTCGGGTAGGGGAGCATCTCGAGCACGTAGGAGCGCGGTCGGTCCTGGCGTTCCGCCGAGTCGTTCGCGACCTCCCAGGTGTGCTCGTCGGCCCAGACGGCCTGCCAGCGGGGCTCGATCTCTGACGCGTCGTAGCGGTGGTCAGGCATGGTGGGCTGGCTGGTGTGGTGGCGGGGTCTGCGGAATGGTCGATGCGAGTAGGACCGCGAATGCGAGAGGGATGATCCCCCATGCCGCGATCGTGGTCGTGGCAAGGCGGGTGAAGATTAGGTCGTGGAGGCCCCGGCGGGCTCAGTATCGGGGTGCTGCCTCGCGCGTCGGCGGCAAGCCCGCGATCTGGTCGAGCAGTCGCGCGAGCCGGCCGGTGGCTGTGAGGAACGGCGAGTGGTCTGTGTCGAGCTCGTGCACCTCGGCGCAGGGACTGTCATCGGTCATGCGGCGCTGTAGCGCTGGTGGGATCGCGTGGTCCTGGGCGCAGCGAATGTAGATGCGCTTCGCGGGGTCGAGTGCGCTCCGGCCAAGGTGCACAGGCTCGAGAAACGGCGCGAGCGGTTGGGACCGGACGCGTTCGAGGGCCCAGGCGAGCTGTCGCTGCGTGGCGCGGTTGAAGAGCGCGTGTGCTAGCGCCTTATCGGTGAGCGCGCCGACCGCCGGCCTGTCCTCGATCGTCAGGTTCGCCTGCACCTGGTCGCCTGAACCCTCCGGGAGCTGAGTCAGCTCGAGGAGGCTCTGGCCATCACGCGGCAGGAAGGCGGTCAGGTAGACGAGGCGGGCGATGCGCTCGGGGCACAGCGCCGCGGCCTGCGTGATCACCATCCCGCCCATGCCATGGCCGACGAGGATCGCCGGCGCCTCGGTCAGCTCGAGCGCTGCGCAGACGCGCTCGGCACACTCGTCGAGCGTCACGTCGGCTACCGGCGTCTGATCCGCGCCCGAGCCCGGCAGGTCCGGAGCGCTGGTTTCGTGACCCAGCTCATCGAGAAGCGGCCGCAGCGGCTCCCAGCACCAGCCACCGACAAATGCCCCATGAACGAGGACGAAGCTTGCCATGTCTCCTTCGCTCTGCTCTCGCGCGCCGGCCGCAAGCGGACTCTAGCGCGGCATTTGGCGGAGTCTCTTGACAAGTGAGTGACGACTTACTAAGCTCTTGCGTCGCATAGAAGGAGCGTCCACTCACTACCTGTCGAGGTGCGCCGGTGAGCCGTTCAGCTGAACGCAGGACCCTGATCATCGTCTCGCTGGCGCTGTTCATGGTCGTGCTTGACAACCTCGTCGTAACCGTCGCGCTGCCGAGCATCCGCCACGCGTTCGGCGCCGGCGTGCAGTCGCTCGAGTGGACCGTCAACGCCTACACGCTGAGTTATGCCGTGTTGCTGCTGACCGGCGCCGCGCTCGGGGATCGATTCGGGCGGCGACTCATGTTCATCGTCGGTCTCGCAATCTTCACCGTCGCCTCGGCCGCCGCAGCGCTCGCTCCCGACACCGGTCTCTTGATCGCAGCGCGAGCGATCCAGGGCTCCGGAGCGGCGATCGCGACCCCGTTGACGCTGACCCTGCTCGCCGAGGCGTTCCCGCTCGAACGGCGCGGCATGGCGCTCGGCGTGTGGTCGGCGATCGGTGGCGTCGCTGTCGCGATGGGGCCGCTGGTCGGTGGCGCGGTGATCACGCTCCTCAACTGGCACTGGATCTTCTGGATCAACGTGCCGGTCGGGCTCGTTGTGCTGCCGTTTGCGGCGCGCGGGCTGAGCGAGAGTCACGGGCCCTACGGGCGCCTCGACCTGCCGGGGCTGGCGCTGGGCTCGGGCGGCCTGTTGGGCGTCGTCTACGGATTGGTCCACTCACAGAGCGTCGGGTTCGGAGCCACGACCGTCGTGGCGCCGCTCGCCGCCGGTATCGGGCTGCTCGGCGCCTTCGTGCTGTGGGAGCTGCGGGCCGAGAGCCCGATGCTGCCGATGGGCTTCTTTGCCGAGCGGAGCTTCCTCATTACAAACCTGGCGTCGCTCGCGATGTACTTCGGCATGTTCGGCTCGATCTTCTTCCTCACCCAGGATCTCCAGATCGTGCTCCACAACAGCCCGCTGCACGCGGGTCTCAAGCTGCTCGTCTGGACCGGCACGACGATGGTCGTCGCGCCGATCGCCGGCGTTCTATCGGCGCGCTGGGGTAGCCGGCCATTCCTGGCCGCCGGCTTAGCGTCGCAGGCACTCGCCCTCGCCCTGCTCGCCGCGACGGCCAGCACGCACACTCCCTACACGACGCTGTTGCTCCCGTTCGTGCTCGCAGGTGGCGGCATGGGACTCTTCTTCGCCCCGGCGGCGAGCGCCGTGCTCGCCGCCGTCAACCCCAACCAGGCCGGTCAGGCGTCAGGCGCGAATAACACAATCCGCGAGGTCGGCGGCGTGTTCGGGGTCGCCGTGCTCGCAAGCGTGTTCTCTAGCCACGGCAGCTACGCGAGCGGCCACGCGTTCGTCAGCGGCATCGTGCCCGCACTGTGGGTCGGTGTTGCCGTGCTCGGCGCGTTTGCGGCGCTCGTCGCGATTGTGCCGTGGCGGAGCGTCGCCGTGTCCCAGGCGCCGGCGAGCACGTCGGAGAACACGGCCGCAGCCTTGATGTAACGCGTCTCAGCGGAGGATCGCGCCGACTTCCCGGTGTTACGATGGCCGTCCCCGCCGTCAATATCACGACGGCGCCCTGGGGCTATAGCTCAGCTGGGAGAGCGCTTGCATGGCATGCAAGAGGTCGTCGGTTCGAGCCCGACTAGCTCCACTCGTGCGATTCGCCAGTGATGGTGGCGAATTCACTCACCGCAAGGCGCGCCGACCGTCACGCGTGCATGCGGCGCCTGTGGCCCCGAGCGGGACCATTGACGCGACCGACGTTAGCGTGGCGCCGACCACGCGCGCGAACAGCCCCGCCAGGCGGCATCGACTGCTGGGGCGACAACGACGTGGAGTCTCGGAGCGGAAACACGACCAACAGTGATCTGCCGGTCAAGGTCGGCGAGCCCTAACAAGCTCGTCCGCGAATCCCTCACAGTTTTGTACACAGCCCGCCACCCGGGAGGCGCACCGCTCGTCGACGTCCAGTGAGACCTCATCCAATTAACCTCGGGGCGGGTTCGTGTCGCTCCCACGTCGGCTTGCACTCCACGCGTGCTCGGGCCGATGCCCGAGCATCTCACTAACGACAACGCACCGACACCTGCCTGACACTCAGTTTTTGCAACGATCACTGATATTCGCGGCAACTCAGCATGCAGGGCTACCGCGCGGTTATAAGCCATCATCTCTCACCTTTGCGTCGGGCGGGCATACTGCGGCAACCCCCATCGGGCCCACGCAGACAGTTGGGATAGCACCGTGACCCCCGGGTAGAAAGTTCACCGGGGGGTAGGAACAAGTCTCCGGCTCTGGCGTCAATGACGACTGTACCCTTTTGCCCCTCGTGGCACCGACCGGAGGTATCCAAGACACCAACCGGCTGGTAGCCGCCGAGCGTCTGCGGCCCACAGACTCGCCAGCAGTCAAGGAAGTTGTCACTGGGCCGAGACCAGACACGCCGGGCGTCCGGCGTCGGCGCATCCACCGTCCAGCACGCAGCGGCCGGCTAGCGCTTACTCCGAATCGTCTCGCGCCTCATGCCTCTCGGTTCGCGATCTTCAGCGCGATCGGCGCGGCCGTTTTCCTCATGGGGCTCGGCATGCAGGTCGAGCTGACCGGCAGGTGGCATGTGTTGCCCGTAATCTCGTACATGATCCAGGCAGTCACCTCGGTCGAGGCCAGCTTCCTGCTCAACCGCTGGCTTACCTGGCGCGGTCGGAACACGCCGTTCTGGCCCGCCCTCGGGCGTTTCAATGCCCAAAAGGCAGTAACAATTCTTATTAACCTCGGGCTTTACGCAGGTTTGCTCAGACTCGGCATGAACTACCTTCTAGCCAACATCACGCTGACGGCCGCGTTTACTCTCGTCAACTACCTGGCCGGCGATAAATTCGTGTTCGTCCCCGGCGACGCACGCCAGGCTGAACCCGCTGAGCCTGCGACAGACGCCGTGCTGAGCCCCATGCAGGATCGTCTCGTCCCAGCCATCAGCGTAATCATTCCGTGCCGCGAGAACCAAACGACCATTCGGGAAGCGGTCCAGTCGCTGCTCGATCAGGACTATCCCGGCCTTCAGGAGATCATTCTGATCGGCTCGCCAGGAGACTCCACCTGGAACAGCGTGGCGGACATCGCTGATCCCAGGCTCGTCCTTCGGGAGGAGGAGGCACCGCCGGGCATTCGTGATGCCAACTTCAAACGGGACGTGGGCATCAGGATGAGCACGGGGGAGCTCGTCGCACTAGTAGATAGCGATGTCGTGCTCCCGCGCCACTGGATGAGCCGGGCAGTCGAGGAGCTTCAGCGCAGCGGGCTCAGTTACGTCACCGGCGGCATGATGTCGGTCCATGACAGCTTCTGGGGGCGCTTTACCGACACTACTTTGATTGGCGCAAAGACGCCCCGCATCGCAAAATCATACACTGTCACCAGTGCAAACTTCGGTATGCACGGCCAGAAGCCGCCCATCACAGCGAGCGCGCTATTCACCCGTGAGCTGTACGAGCGCTGCCCGATCGATTCGTCCTGGTCGCACGGAAGCTACGAGGATTATGAGTGGTGCTGGCGGGTCACCAGAGCCGGGTACGGGGTCCGGGTTTGCCGGGACCTGCTCTGCTGGCATCATCACCGCCACGGGCTACGGGCACTGGCCCACGAGTACCAAAGGTCCTCGCGCGGCTGTGCCTACTTCATCCGGGCGCACCTCGACAGCCCGCTCGCCAGGCGCCGCTTGGGCCAGGCCGTGATCCTGCCGCTCGCGGCCGCTGCTGCCGTCGTCGTGGTCGTCATCACTGCTGCTGCCCATGGCTATATTCCGGACGTGGCTGCGCTCGCGCTGGTCTGCGCCGTCGTACTCTGCGGGTACCAGATCACCCGCACCCGCCGCCTGGAGAGCGCGGCCTACCCCGCCGTCGGGCTCGCGTTGGGCGCGGTCTTCACGATGGGCCTGGTGACCAACCTGATCCGCTCCGGGGGAACCGCTCTGAGTTCAGCTCCCGCCGCCTCTACGGTTCAGGCTCCCGCCGACAGCGCGGATGCTATTTCCGTCGCCGATCCACAGGGGCCACCCGTCGCCGCATCCCGGCTTCCGAACCGAAGACGGTGATACACCGGCGGATTTTTTGGCGTCGCCTGCTGCATCCGCTGACCGCCATTCTCGCCCTCCAGGCCACTCTCTCCCTGGCGCTCCTCTGGAGCAACACCGCATTCACTGACGAGGCCGAATATCTCTGGGCCGGTCGACTGGAGATCTCACACTGGCTGCACGGCGCGACCATTCCAGCGTTTCCCGGCCGCTTCTCCGGTTCCCCCATCATCTATCCGCCGATTGGCGCTGTCGCCAGCATCGTTGGCGGCCTGACCGCCGCAAGGCTCCTCTCGCTGGTGTTCATGCTCGCCGCCACTGCATTCCTGTACTTGGTCGCGAAGCAGCTGCTCGGATACGTCAGCGCCTGTTTCGCGGCGGCATTGTGGGCACTATGCGAGCCCGCCATGAGACTCGGCGCGTATGCCACCTACGACGCCATGTCAGTCTTCCTGACGGCACTCTCGGCCTGGCTGCTGGTGCAGACAACATACCGGCATAAACGGGTCCCCTACGTCGTCGCCGCCGCCGCCGCCCTCGCATTGGCGAACGCCACCGCGTACTCCAGCATCGTCATCGACCCGGTGGTAATCGCATTCGCGCTCACGGTGTGGTGTTTTCAATTGACACGCCGACAGGCAGCCCACTGCGCGGTGTGGTTCATCGGAGGGTTGGCGACGTTCTTTGGTCTGGCGCTGACTGCGTCGCACTCATGGGGAGGACTTCTGACTACCGTAGTCCTGAGGGGTACCACCAGCCGCATCGGCGTCATCTCCACCACCACCGCCTTCATACTAAAGAACGTCTGGCTATATGCGGGCTCATCGATAGTGTTGACGGCCATCGGCGTCATCGTCGGACTTCGGACCGCAAAGCGCGACAAGCGCGTCCTGCTTGTGGTATTGGGCTGCGCCATTCTTGTCGTGCCACTCGCACAAATCCACGCGCATACCGAGACTTCTCTTGATAAGCACCTAGCCTACGGCATTTGGTTCGCATCCATGGTCGGTGGCTATGCATGCAGTCAGGTGGCGCGCGCGACTGTAGGTATCCGACCGATACCGGTACTGGTTTGCGGCGCCTTGCTCCTCGCCTACCCGGCCGCCGATAACTGGCAGGCTGCCTGGGCAAAGCAGCACAGCTGGGCTAATGCCAGTTCTCTCGTGACGAAGCTCAAACCTGTCGTCGCGCGAGAGCGCGGAACTATCCTTCTTTCAGATGCTACATATAGCGCGAGGTACTACACGCCTCAGGGTCAGGATTGGCGTCGGTGGTCCAGCACGTTGCCTTCTGCTCCAGCCGGCTTGCCGCAAGCAGCGCAGAGTCGCTACTACGTGGCACGCTTGAAGAGATTAGACCTCGGAGTAATCGTTCTCTTTTACGCGACGACCGTCAGGGAGTTGCCGAATAACGTGGTGCTGTCGCCCCGGGATGGCATCGCACGGCAGCAGCTGCTCGAGCTTAGTGCGTCTGATGCAGATAACGTCGCCGGTGCCGCGTCGTCACTTCCCGCGCTCACCCTAGCCGTCGACGGGGATTCCGCGTATCGTCTTGTGGCCGTCGGGCCGTACGACAGCGGCAGCGCCAGTAGCACCTTCGCAATTTGGAAAAGGGTCTAACCGGTTAGCGCCCGAGTCGGTGCCGTCGGCAATGAGTGCCTCTACATGACCGACCTGATGAGAACCGCACTTGACACAAGACGTACAGGATTCGCGCGCCCCACCGGCGTAACGCCAGAGACCGCGACCTGCTCAGCTCCGGGAGAGGTCGCGACGCGGGGCCCGCGTCTGCCCCGACGTTTCATGCTACACCCGCTGAGCGCCATTCTCGCCGTGCAAGCCGGCCTGTCCCTGACACTGATATGGGCGAACACGGCGTTTACCGATGAGGCAGAGTATCTCTGGGGCGGTCATCTGGAAATTGCGCACTGGCTGCACGGGACGCCACTGCCGCCCACGTTGGCCCAAACTTTTTCCGGCTCGCCGATTATCTATCCGCCTCTCGGTGCGATTGCCGACGGCATCGGCGGTCTGGCAGCCGCAAGGCTCCTCTCACTGATCTTCATGCTGGCGGCCACGATACTTCTGTACCTCGTGGCAAGCCGGCTGCTGGGACGCACGGCAGCGCTTTTTTCCTGCGCCGTATGGGCGATCAGCGAGCCCGTTATCCGGCTTGGAGCATTCGCTAGCTACGACGCAATCTCGATTCTCGCGATGGCGACGTCGGTCTGGCTGGCGCTGCAGGTGGGATTTCGCCGACGTCGAGGCGAGTTCGTCGCCGCGGCTGCGGCCAGCCTGGCATTAGCCAACGCCACGGCGTACTCGACGATCGTGATAGACCCCATAGTCATCGCGTTTGCGTTCGTTGCGTGGCTGCCGGCGATCGGCGCGAAACAGGCGAGATTCTGCGCGGCCTGGCTCATCGGCGCCTACGCAATCCTCTTTACCTTGATAATGACGGCGTCACGGTCGTGGGCCGGCTTCGCGTTCACGATTGTGTTCAGAAAAGCCGGCACATTCGTTAATGGCACCAGCGCGATATCAACTATCCTGGCGGCCGTCTGGTCTTACTCGGGGGCATGCATTGTTCTGGCGGCCATAGGTACAGTCATCGCGCTGTCCGCCGAGAGCCAGTACCGGCGGGTGCTGCTTGTTTTGGCCGCCTGCGCGATCGTCGTGGTTCCCGCCGGCCAGATTTACAACTTTACCGATGTGTCGCTTGACAAGCACCTTGCGTATGGCATCTGGTTCGCGGCAATCGCGGCGGGTTACGGATGCAACAGGCTTTTGGAGTCGCTCAGTGTCAGGCGGTTGATGCCGGCGATCGTATGCTTTGGCCTAGCTTTTGCTTATCCCGCGGCCGATAGTTGGGAAGCTGCGTGGTATAAACAGCATGGCTGGAGTAACGCGAGCAGATTCGTGTCAGCGCTCAGGAGAGTCGTAGGACGGACGCGCGGCCTTATCGATGCGTCGTCGGAAGAATACGTGGCAATGTATTACACTTCCGAGGGCCGCAACTGGACGCGCTGGAACAGAACGGATTTGTCACTCGATCCGCCTGGAATTGCGGCGGGAGGCTTGCGCGCATATTACGCGAGGATTTTGGATAAAGGCGGCTACGGAGTGATCGCCTTGTTTTACACGACGACCCTCAAAGGCCTTCCTGTCGGAGCGCTGCTATCGACAAGCGGCTACGTCGCGCAGCAGCAGGTACTGAATATCGTTGCTTCTGATACGGGCAGCGCCAACGGTTCAGAGCGCGGCCTTCCAGCGCTAACCATTTGTTTGGAGCACGATCCTGCGTATCGCCTCGATGCGAGTGGCTCCTCGAGTTCGATCACTGTCAAAGGCGTCTTCACCATCTGGCAGAGGAAGTCGCAGACGTGACGGCCGTGACGGAATCGGCGGTCCAGCATCGGCAGCCTGCACCCAGAGACAAGCGCCGCAGCTGGCCGCAGCTGCCGCTGGCGGGCTTTGCATCGGTGCTGGCTGCGGGGACTGCTCTGCGGATGTTGGAGCTGGGCAACTCTCCTGCGTGGCAGTGGGATGAGGCGGTCTATTGCCGCGTGGCGGTGAATCTTCAGCACGGCGTTCTGGCGGTGCACGCGCTGCTGGGAGTGCCGGCGCAGCCGTTCTTGTTTCAGCCACCGATCTATTTGGTGATGCTCGCCCAGTGGTTCAGCGCAGTTGGGGCGAGCATCTACCATGCGCGGGTCCTGGGCGTGGTGCTGACGGCGGGGATGATCGCGGTGCTGTTCCGGCTGCTGTGGAAGATCCACAGCCCGGGGGTGGCTTTCCTCGCGATCGTCCCGGTGGTGTTCGACGGCTGGCTGATGTATATCGAGCGGGTTTCGTATATCGAGAACGCGCTGCTTCTGATTATCGCCGCTGGCTTTTTGCTCTATCAGCGAGCCCTAGAGCGACCGTCGTGGCAGCGCTTCGCGGTTGCGGGCGCGGTGCTGGGGTTCGCGGCGGTGTTCAAGCAGACCGGTGCTTACGGGCTTACGACCGTTCTGCTGTGCTGGCTGATTTTGCGCCGTGCACACAGGGGCCACCTAGTTCTGCTCGGGGTCTTCGCGGCGGTCGGTGTGGCCTATGTGACGACGATGGTCCTGCTCTATGACGGGGCGGGGCATGACTGGTACGTCAATGAGAGCCTGGTGCAGGTTCGGCGTGTGCTGGGACTGCAGCACAGCGGCGGGACGCTGACATCGCCGAGCGCGGTGCTGCACCTCCTGGCGTCGGAGTACCGGTATTTCATTCCGAGCGCGCTAATGGCGCTGGCCGCGTTCGTGGCTGCTGCCCGCAGGCTGCTGCAGTGTTACCGGGTGCGCAACTGGGTGCCCGCGCAGGGCAATGCGCTTCTGTTCAGCTGGCTGGTGTCGGGGATCGTGGTGTTCGGGATTAGTGCCCTCCAGTTTCCGCAGTACTTCGCGCTGATCCTGGTCCCGGCCTACTGCTTCTTGTGGACCGAGGTGGCCCGCCTGGACTGGCGGCCGGCGTGGAAGGGCGCCACAGCGGGCGCCGCAGCGCTAGCCGGCGCGGCTTCCCTGCTGTTGGCCTTGCAGGCCTTCAGCGCCAACACCCTGGCGGAGACGCAGCATTACGCGGCTACTCATATCCCTGCGGACAGCATCGTGGTGACCGAGCAGAGCATCGGGGATCTGATCAGCCAGCCATGGTGCACGGTGGAGGACGCGGTGCCGTGCCTGCACGTCGCCTCGTACGCAATCACCTGGAAGACCTACCTGCAGTCGAGCTTCCGCGAGGGCGATCCCGCCTTCCTGCAGCTGATGAAAGGCGCAGTCCGCGTTAAGTCGTTCAGCGGAGCGGTGGGGACGGCGACCGTGTGGCAGCTGAGGAGGGCGGTATGAGGCGCGCAGCAGTGCCCCTGCTGGCCGTGCTGGTGCTGGTCGCGGGGTGCGGTCAGCAGGCGGCTATCAGGCCGGCGAAGGTGATGTTCAGCCTGGGGAGTTCCCCTGTTGTCGGCGTCGACATGTACGCGTTCAGCAATTACCCGCCCGCTGTGGTGCGGGCCGACGGGACGCGCATGCTCGCCTACATCAAGGACGAACTAAAGGCTAACGCCGTCGGGATCGTCTGGGACTTCTACGTCACCAACCGGTACTCCGACGCGGTGCGTAGCACCGCGGCGACGCTATCGGCCCGCGATGTCACCATCTTGACCAGGATCGCCGAGCGGGACGGCCTGCGGGTGGAGTACCGGCCGCTGATCTTCATCATGACGACCGGTATGGCCAATCCGTGGGAAGGGCTGATCACGCCGATCGACCCTGCCCGCTGGTTCGCCAGCTACTACCGGGCCGAGCTCCCCTACCTGCGGGCGGCCCAGCACCTGGGCGTGGGCGAGTTCGTAACCGCCACGGAGATGCACGACCTGAACGGCAGCCCGCTGTGGCCGTCCTTCTTCGCCCGTGTTTCGCGTGTCTACCATGGCGAGGTTTCCTACACGGCGTGGAATCAGGACTACTTCTATTCGACGCAGCCTCTCCTGCCAGTGTGGGATCTGGGCATGGACATGTACCACTCGCTGAATCTGCCGGCGACGGCGACGACAGCGCAGGTGACCTCGGCCTGGGAGCAGTTTTTCGGCAATGTCAGCCCCGCCGTGCTGCGCAGAACTGCGATTGACGAGACGGGGATATCCGCACGGGCCGGCGCCTACCAAACGCCACCGAACATGTGGACGTCCGGCGTGCCGGATCAGGACGTGCAGGCTAACTGGTACATCGCCGCGTGCCGGACAGTCCGCCGCTACCACCTGCGCGGGGTGTTCTTCTGGAAGGTCGACCTGACCGACAACCCCGCCCACCCGGCCACGTCGCTGTCGACCTTCGAAGGGAAGGAAGGCGCAGTCGCGATCAGCGAGTGCGCCAAAAT
>JBEKBL010000003.1:0-21645 GCA_050015415.1 Solirubrobacteraceae bacterium | reverse complement strand
TGCCGCCGCAGACCGCGGCAAAGCCCTGGAGAGCAACGCGAACGATGTTGTTGAGCGGCTGCTGAGCGGTCAGCGTGACGCCGCCGGTCTGGGTGTGGAAGCGGAGCATCAGCGAGCGCGGGTCGGTGGCGCCAAAGCGTTCGCGCATGATCTCGGCCCACATGCGCCGCGCGGCGCGGAACTTGGCGACCTCCTGGAAGACATTGTTGTGGCCGTTGAAGAAGAACGCGAGGCGCGGCGCGAACTCGTCGACAGCGAGGCCCGCGTCGAGCGCTGCCTGCACGTAGGCGACGGCGTTGGCGAGCGTGAAGGCGACCTCCTGGACGGCGGAGCAGCCCTTCTCGCGGAAGTGGTAGCCCGAGATCGAGATCGTGTTCCAGCTGGGGATCCGCTCGCGGCAGTACGCGAAGAGGTCTGTGGTCAGCCGCATCGACGGCGTCGGCGGATAGATGTAATTGCCCCGCGCGATGTACTCCTTGAGGATGTCGTTCTGTGTCGTGCCGCGCAGCGCCGACGGCGGGGTCCCCTGCTCCTCGGCCACGAGTTCGTACAGGCACAGCAGGACGCCGGCTGGCGCGTTGATCGTCATCGACGTCGACACCTCGCCCAACGGGATGCCGTCGAACGCGGTGCGCATGTCCTCGATCGTGTCGATCGCGACGCCAGTTCGCCCGACCTCGCCGAGACAGCGCGGGTCATCGGAATCGAGCCCGAGCTGCGTCGGTAGATCGAACGCCATCGAGAGGCCGGTCGAACCGTTGTCGAGCAGGTAGCGGTAGCGCTCGTTGGACTCCTTGGCGGAGGCGTAGCCGGCGTACTGGCGCATCGTCCACAGCCGCTCGCGATACATCTGCGCGTGAACGCCGCGCGTGTAGGGAAACGCCCCGGGCTCGCCGAGCTCGAGCGGATCGGGCAAATCCGCCGCAGCGTAAAGCGGCTGAACGTCGATGCCCGAGTCGGTGAATCGCCGTTGGTCTCCGGCTCGGACGACCGGGGCGATGCTGAGGTCCCGATCGCTCCCAGCCCTCCCCGGGCGCTTTCCGGTCGCTGTCATCGCCCAGGCAAGGATATATGCGCAGTGCCGCGAGAGCAGCCGTCGGGTCAGCGAATAGCGGGTCGCTCGTCAATATCGAGCACATCCGCGACTCGGCATTTGTTCATCTGAATCTCGATATCACCGATACCTACCAGGTGGAGGAGCCGGTCGATTTCGTCTATCACCTGGCTTCGCCGGCCTCGCCGATCGATTACCTCCGCTTGCCTCTGCATACGCTCAAGGTCGGGTCCTATGGAACGCATCACACGCTAGGCCTCGCCAAGGCCAAGCGCGCGCGATTCCTGCTGGCGTCGACGAGCGAGATCTACGGCGATCCGCAGGAGCACCCCCAGCGCGAGAGTTATTGGGGCCACGTGAACCCGATCGGACCGCGCGGCGTCTACGACGAGGCAAAGCGCTACGCCGAGGCGCTGACGATGGCCTACCACCGACAGCAGGGCGTCGATACGTCGATCGTTCGGATCTTCAACACTTACGGCTCACGCATGCGCGCGCACGACGGCCGCGTGATTCCGACGCTCTTGCGCCAGGCTCTCGCGAACAGGCCGCTCACCGTGTTCGGCGACGGCTCCCAGACGCGATCGTTCTGTTTCGTCAGCGATCTGATCCGCGGCCTGATCGCGCTGGCGGAGTCCGGGCAGCACATGCCGGTGAACATCGGTAACCCGGACGAGTTCACCCTTCTGGAACTGGCGGAGGTCGTGCGCGAGGTGACCGGTGCGGGCTCGCCCATCATTCACGAGGCTCTGCCGGTCGACGATCCCAAGCAGCGCCGGCCGGACATCACGCTCGCTGGGGAGCTGCTCGGCTGGAAACCGGAGATCGCGCTCCGGGACGGGCTGCGGCTGACGATCGAGCAGTCCCGCCCGGAGCGCTTGCTGGGCAACGAACCCGGGTAGAAACTTGCCGTCGCGCACGCAACAAACCACTCGGTTGAGAGTTATTGGAAGCGAGATGGAAGCAGCGACAAAGCCGACCGGCCTGCTCGAGACCCCGGGGACGGACGAGCTCGAACAGCCGGGTCCACGGCCGGCGCCCGTGGAGCGCGACATCAGCCTCGAGCCGCCGGATTCACGGCCGGTCGGACCGGCGCCCGTGGAGCGCGACATCAGCCGGCGGCCTCGCGACGTGAGACGAAAGCGACCGCCGGCGCTCTCCCTGCTGCTGCGCTGGGATACGGCGCGTCGCGCGGCTCGGCTCGTCGCGCTGCTCGCACTGGACTTCGCGGGCGTCTCACTCGCGATCTTCACGGCGCTTGCGCTCAAGGCTGTCGTCCACGATCAGTTCAACTCCTCCGACGTCGTCGCCACGACGCGCCACTACGTGTCTTTCGCCTACCTCGTCACGGTGCTGATGTTCGCTCGCTCGAGGATGTACGCGGCGCGCGGCGAGCGACCTGGTCTGGTACGCGTCCTCGCCTCGCTCTTCGAGGTGACGCTCGTCGTCTTCATCTTCGCGGTCGTCAGCGCGCAGCAGTTCACCTCCTACTACATCTTCTACGGCTCGTTCGTTTTCGCGGTCTTCTACGTTGCGTCGCTGCGCTGGGCTTGGGAATGGGTCTCGGGCGAACTGCTCCGCGCTGCCGGATACCAGCGACGCGCGGTGATCGTCGGTTCCGGTGGGCATATCGAGGCTGTCGCCAAGGCGCTGGGGAGCGGGCCGCACCCGGCGGTTTCGGTGGTCGGCTTCATCTCGCTCGAGCCGCGTCCCGGTAACGGGCTGCGCTCGCTCGGGAGCCTCGACGACCTCGGCAGCGCGCTCGTCGAGGAGCAAATCGACGAGGTGATCATCGCCGATCCGGATTTCCCGCAGGAGCGCGCCGTGGCGCTCGTCGACCAGGCGCACGACCACGGGGTGCGGGTACGGATCGCGCCGTCGACGATGGAGATCCTGATCCACCGGGCGGACTTCGTGCCCGGCGAGCTGCTGCCGCTGTTCGAGCTGCGCGCCCCGGTCTTCGAGGGCGTCGACTACGTCGTCAAGCGCACCTTCGACGTCGTGATCGCCTCGCTCCTGCTGATCGCGCTGAGTCCGTTACTGGTACTCATCGCGATCGCCGTCAAGCTCAGCTCGCGCGGGCCGGTGCTCTACCACTCGGTCCGGGTCGGCATCGGCGGCGAAGCGTTTGAGTGCCTGAAGTTCCGAACGATGTTCGTCGACGCGGAGGCCTTGCAGGGTGAGCTCGAAGCCCACAACGAGGCCAGCGGCGCACTGTTCAAGATCCGCGACGATCCGCGTCTCACTCGCGTCGGTCGCAGGCTGCGGCGCTACTCGCTTGACGAGCTGCCCCAACTCGTCAACGTGCTCCACGGACAGATGTCTCTCGTCGGTCCGCGGCCGTTGCCGCAGCGAGACTACGACCGCCTCGAGGACTGGCACATGAAGCGCTACCTCGTGCTGCCGGGAATGACCGGCCTCTGGCAGGTGTCGGGTCGCGCCGAGCTTTCCTTCGACGATCTCGTTCGCCTGGACTTTCTCTATCTGGAGCGCTGGTCGGTCTTCCTCGACCTGACCATCCTCGCCAAGACGCTGCCCGCGGTGATCTGGGGCCGCGGCGCGTTCTAGCGTCGCGGAGCGGGCCTGGCCTACTTCGAGCGTATTTGGAGCTCGTCGGCGTCGGAAGCTCGGCCTGAGCACTTCGGGCTCAGGCGCGACTTCCTCCTTGGACATGTGTCGGCGGGGACTCGTGTCCTTGATCTTGGCTGTGGACTAGGGGATTTCGCTGCGGCGCTGGTCGAGCACGGTGCTCAGGCGATTGGCTGCGACGTTGCCGAGGAGGCGCTGCGTCGTGCGCGCGCACGGCATCTTGGCATCGAGTTCGTGCGCAGTGGGGAGGAGCTGCCGTTCGCCGACGGCTCGTTCGATGCGGCGTGGGCGGGGGAGGTCCTCGAGCACGTCCAAGACGTCCTCGGTCTGCTCGCCGAGGTCCACCGGGTCCTGCGACCGCAGGGCCGGCTGATCGTCTCGACCCCGGACCACGGACCCGCGAAGCGCCTCCACCTCGGCCTCAGCCGCAGAGCTTTCGAGACCACCTTCGATCCGCGCAGCGACCACGTCCGTTACTTCACGAAAAGCACGCTCCGCACGGCGCTCGCCCGCTCCGAGTTCAGCGAGCTGGACGTCGCGTCGCGCAGGGGTCTGCTGCTGGCAACCGCCAAGGCCAACTAGTGCGCTGGTCCCTCACCAGCGAGCTGACCGCCGGCGAGCGCAATACTGAGGATGTGCCTCGTTTTGAGCTGTCGGAGGATCGCTGGATGCGCCTGCTCGAGAATGGCGATGCAGACGAGCTCTACCGGCTGATTGATTCAAACCGCGCCTACCTCGCGCACTGGATGCCGTTCGTCGGGCAGACGCGTAGCGCTGCCGACTCGCTCGCGTTCATCGGCTCCGCGCGCCGGCAGCTCGCCGAGAACCGCGGCATGCAGATGGCGATCGTGGGCGGCGAGCACATCATCGGCGTAGCCGGTTTTCATCGCATCGACTGGGCGCGCCGGTCGACGAGCATCGGCTACTGGCTTGCCGAGGATCAGCAGGGAGCCGGCACGATGACTTTGGCCGCGAGGGCGCTCGTCGATCACGCGTTTGGCGTTCTCGGTCTTGCGCGTGTCGAGATCCGCGCGGGCGTCGAGAATCGACGCAGTCGCGCAATTCCCGAGCGGCTCGGATTCCGCGAGGAGGGCATCGTCCGCGCCGCCGAGCGGATCGGCCCGCGCGTCATCGATCACGTCGTCTACGCGATGACCGGCGGCGAGTGGGAGCGCGTCAGTGCGAACCGCTCGAGTGCCGCGCTGCGGGCTTGACGGCAGCCGGGGGGTGAGCCGCTGCCACGGCGCCGGACAATGTGAGGTACAGCTTCTGGGCGTAGGAGTACTCGGGGTATAGGAACAGCGACCGCTCGAGAACGCTCAGGCCGGACTTCGCGTCGCCAAGCTGGTAGGCATCGAAGTACGCCAACTCGTACCAGGTCTGCGGGTTCGACGGCTGAAGCTGCACCGCGCGCACGATCGTCGCGTAGCCCTGTTTCAGGTGGTGCAGGTCGGCCTGCGCGTCCGCCAGCCAGACCAGCGGCGTGTAGTCGAGCGGATTCTCCGAGATCGCGCTCCTCGCGTCCGCCTCGGCCAGTTTGTAGTCGGCGATCGCCGCCTGGCCGCTGGCCCCACCTCCGTTGACCAGTGCGGTGAAGGCGCCATTCGAACTGTCCTGCGAGCGCAGCGGCTGCCACTGCGACCAGGCCACGGCTAGCGCGAGCACGACTGCTGCGCCGGCAAGCACGGCGCGCCGACGGTCTCGCAGCGCCGCGACGCGCGGGCGACCGAGCGCGAGGACCGCGTCATGCGGTCCGCGTCCGGCGACCCAGCCGGCGCAGAGCAGCGCGATCAGCGTGACCCCTGGCACGAACCATGTCCAGTCGACCGTGCTGTGAACGGTGAAGATCACGACGCAGGTGATCATCGTCAGCAGTCCGATCCGCTCGGCGGAGTCGCCGGCCACCGTTGTCTCGCGGCGACGGAACGGCCCGACGGTGGCCTTCGCCGCCAGGACCCACGCGGCCGCGAGCACGAGGCTGATCGCGAGTCCAATCAGCCCCAGATCGGCGAGCGTCTGGAAGATGTAGGAGTGCGCCTGCCCAACCGTCGTCGCACCCGACTTGTCGTAGCGCAGGAACGTCGTCTGGAAGCCATCGGCGCCGGTTCCGATCCATGGGCTCGTGTTGAAGGCCTTGATCGCGTCGCTCCAATAGAGGGCGCGCTGACTGCCGAGCGCGGTCAGGCGGTTGGCGCTGTTCGAGACGGAGACGTTGGTGTTGGTGAGCGTGCTCACGTCGTGCGAGATCGAGCCGAACAGGCCTCGCGAACTCGCGGCGAGGCCGGCGAGGGCCACGACCGGCACCAGCGCGACGCAGACGAGCAGCGCTATCCCGCCGTGGTGTCGCATGCGCTGGGTAGGCGGGTTGCGCAGCACCATGAACCGCAGCACGATGCAGCCGCCGGCACAGAGCGCCATCACCGCAAGCAGCAGCCAACCGAGCTCGTGGCCCGCGGGGGTGCGGGCTGCCAGCGACGCGTTGTCGGTGGTCAGCGCCGGCTGGGCGAGTGTCCAGGCGGCGACAACCGCTGCGCCGGCGGCACCGATCAATAGCACCGACGCCGAGCGCAGCCGCAGTGGCGTCATCACGAACCAGAACACGAGACCGATGATCAAGGCGAGCAGGGCGCCGCGCGAGTAGGCGAGGATCACGGTGAACAGCAGCAGGCAGATGGCTGGGCCCGCGACCGCGACCTGGCTACCGTGGCCGTCGCGGCGGGATCCAACCCACAGCGCGGGCGGAACGCCCAGCGCGGCCATCAGGCCGACGACGTTCCAGTAGTCAAACGGCGTGTTGAGTCGCGCGAAGCTCGGGCCACCGGCCGGGAACACCTTGGTCCCGATCGCGTAGGCGGAGACCACAACGGTCGCGAGCAGGATGCCCGAGATCACGCTCCGCCAGCGCCCGCTGGCGATGCGAACGAGTGCGATCGTGCCGGCGAAGGCAGCCGCGTAGCTGAACGCCAGGCTCGCCTCCGTCCAGGAATACGACGGCTGCACGGACCAGTCGACCGACAATCCGGTGAACGCTGCGACACCGAAGAAGGCGATCGCCACGCCGCCGCCCCAGATTCTCGCCCGCTGCGCACCCGCCTGCGCGATCGCCGCAGCGACCAGCAGTCCCGACCCAGCGGTGATCTCCATCTCCGTCGTCGTTGCACTGGCAAGGTCGAGGCCGCCGGTCGCGTAGAAGCAGGCTGCGGCGATCACGGCACCGATCGCGAGCGCCAGCCAGCTGCGCTTCCAGGCCTCGCGCATCACCGACGCGAGGGGTTGCTCGCGCGTGCGTCGGCTAGCGGGGACGGCGTGCGCGGACAAGGCGTTGAATGCGCAGCACGAACGGGACCGAGGCGAGTGCAAACAGCATCGCCAGCACGATCAGCAGCGGTGTCGGGAGATCGGTGAGGAACGAACTACCGCGCAGGGAAATCGTGCCGGCCGCGATCTTTTTGCCGCCGAGGTCGAGCGACGCGTCGCCCGCGTCCTGGGCCTTTTTCAGCAAGCTCGCAGCGTTCTTCGCCAGCTGCTGCTGCTCCGCGCCGCTCTCGCTCGGCAGCCGATGCGAGCCCCCGACCCCCTGCGCCTCGGCATTCTCGATCTCGTCCGCGCAGAGCGAATACTCCTTGTCGTCCGTGGGCAGGTCGGCGAGCGCCTGCTCGAGGACCTTCGCCGAGTAGTGGCCCTGCAGCGAGTTGTGGTGCGTGCAGTCGCTCCATACCTGCGCAACTGCGGCCGGCACCTTCCGGTGATGGGCGGCCGGTGCGCCGGATGGCGTGAGCGCGAGCAGCAGCGCTGCGAGCGCGAGCAGGCGACCGGTCCGTCTCACAGTGTCACGCTACCAGCGCTCGGGGACCCACAACAGCATCCACCGCCTGGACGAACGCGTCGGCCCAGGCGTCGTACGTGTACTTGGCCACGTCCCTCGCTCCTGCCCCTCCGAACGCCGCGCAGCGCCCGCGGTCGTCCGCGAGCGCCCGCAGCGCCTCGGCGAGCGCGGCGGGCTCCGCCGCGGGGACGATCAGACCATTGTGACCATCGCGCACGAGTCCCCCCGCCGCTGCGCCGACCGCGTCACTGGCAATTACCGCGCATCGTTGGTTCATGGCTTCGTTCACAACCAGCCCCCAGGGCTCGGTGAAGCGTCGGGTGCTGATCGAGGGTATGACAAGAACGTCGGCCGCAGCGTAGAAGTTGCGGAGCGCGACCGGTTCAAGCGCTCCGACGCTGCTGACGGACGCCAGAACCTTGACCGAATGCGCTCCCGCGAGCGTCAGCGATGCGCCGGCAGCTCCGAGCCCGCTCATCCGCCAGGCATCGAGCAGCACCCGAAGGCCCTTTGCGCGCTCCGCTCGTCCCACGAACAACGCGCAAAAGCGATCGCTTGGGCTGGATCCGGTCGGCGCCGACCAGAACGCGTTGTCGACCGCCTGCGGTGCGACGTAGATCCGCTTCGCGCCGCGCGCGGCCACGTAGGCGCTGACGTGGGGACCGTAGGTGACGATCGCCGCCGCCCGGCGGTAGATCTGGCGCATCAGGGGCGTGGCCGCGAGGTGCGCTGCGACTCGCGGAGTGCGCCAGAGTGCTGCCCAGAAGATGAACGGCGTGCCGCTCCGCCCGGCCGCCCACCAGGCGAGCGGGAGCGCCACGCGGCCACCGGTGCCGGCGATCACCGCGGCGTAGTCGCCACCCGCGACGAGCGCTCCGATCTCGCGCTGCTCGGCGTAGTGCACGGGCACCCCGTCCGGCGGCGGCCCTGCCGGAGCGCCATGCTGGTGGCGGCCCCCGAACAGGGCCAGCTGGATCGGGAGACGCTCCGCAAGCGCCGCGAACGCTCCACGGCGGCTCGCCGGCACGTGGCCGGTGATGAAGAGCACCGGCTTCACGGGATGACGTCGGTGTAGGCGGCAAGCGTTTGCTCTCCGCAGCGCTCCCAGGTGAACGAGCGCTCAACGGTCTCGCGGGCGAGGTGTCCGAGCTCAGCGAGCTTGGCGCGGTCCGAGAGCAGTTCGTTGATAGCGCCTGCGAGCGCCGGCGGATCGCGCGGCGCCACCAGCACGATCCCGGCGCCGGCGCCCGCAATCTCGGCCGGTCCGGGCTCGCCGGCGCAGCCGATCGCCGGGATGCCGGCTGCCATCGCTTCGATGTAGGCGACGCCAAACGCCTCCTCGGTCGAGGGCAGGACGAACAGCCACGCTTCGCGCGAGCGTTCAAGCGCTTCGGTCGGCGCCAGCTGCCCGGTGAACTCGACGCGCTCGGCGACACCGAGCTCGGCCGCAAGGCCCGCGAGCGCCTCCCGCTCGGGTCCGCCCCCGATCACCAGGTAGCGTGCCGCCGGGACCTGGACGAGCGCCTGTAGGACATCGGCATGCCGCTTTCGCGCTACGAGGTGCCCCACGCTCGCCAACAATGGCTCGGGGCTGCGCGCGGCATCGAGCTCCGGCAGGTCCGCGCCAAGGTGCACGACGCGGGTTTCGCGCGCCCCGTGCTCGCGCGCCAGATCCGCGATGCCGGCGCTGTTGGCGAGAACGAGCGCGGCTGCGGCGTACGCGCGCCTCACAGCCTCGGCGCCGCGCGGTACGCGCGAAACGGTCCAGAGGACGTCGCCGCCGTGGACCGATACGACAAGCGGTACGCCGAGCTCGCAGCGGCGAGCGGCGTCCCCTGCCGGGACGCCGTTGTGGGCGTGCACCAGGTCGAACGGGCCGTCGCGGCGCATCGCCCGGCGCAGCGCGGGCGCGGCCCAGGCGCTCCAGCGCGCATAGCTCCACGGGCGCGGGGGCGCCGAGTAGCGGACGTAGCGCACGTCAAGACCATCGAGCGTCATGCGTGGCGGCTGGTGAAGCTGGGCCCTGAGCGTCCCGCTGCCACGTCCACCCACGCGATGCAGCACGAACACGACGAGCTCGGCTCCGGCGGCGCGTGTCGCGAGCGCCTGGCGGTGAGCCCAGACGCCGAGCACGGGGTCGTCGTGGCGCGGGTAGTACTCGGCGACGACGGCTACACGCATCGGCGGTGGACGGCGAGCGTCCGCTGCAACTCGCTCGCCGGTAGGTAGGGATGCTCCGCGAGGAACGAGCGCGCCTCGGCGACGGCGTCGGCGCGTGAGTAGTTGACCGCCGCCGGCGCGCTGCGGTGGGCGATCGGCAGCACGTCGATCACGCCGATTGGCCAGCCGTGCTGGCGGGCGAGCGCCGACCAGTGGGCGTCGAGACCCCAGCCCATGCGCAGCGGTGGGAACGGCAGCATCACGGCAAAGGTCTCGTGGGCCAGGGCGCTGACCGGCCCGATCTCGACGAACGCCGTCTCGCGCACGACGCTGAACGCGCGGCGGCGCGTCACGCGCCACGCGGCGTGAGAGCGAATCCGATGCGCTGGTTGCGCCAGGCGCAGCGCGTGCCGCTCGGCCTGGTTGATCAGGCCGTCCAGGAAGCCCCGCGGCAGCACCACGTCGTCGTCGAGCAGCAAGAGCCAGTCGAATGCGTCAACGTCGTGCTGCTCGAGCAGCAGGTTGAGGTTCTCGAAGCGACCGCGACCGCCGGCCTCGCGAACCGCGACGGTCAGTGAGTGGCGGGTGCGGCGCAGCTCCGCGACGGCGGCATCGTAGGTTCCCCTGTGCTCCGCCCGCGCCACCGAGATCACGAGCACGCTGCGCGTCGGCGGTTCGCGGCGGGCGACGCGCCGGAGCGCCAGGCGGCTTGGCAGCGCGAGGAGGTCGAGCGTCAGGTCCTCGAGCTCGCGCAGCGCATCACGCTTCCCGCCGATCGTGCCGCTTTCACCCGAGAGAAAGTCATCAACCGGATCGCCGCGGGCACCGGACCGCACGGGCACGAGCGCCGCAGCCAGGCGACCCGTGCTGTGGGCTGACATCAGTGGCCCATTCCAGCACCGCCGGCGAAACCCATGCCAGAGGCACCCTGCGAGCACGCGCAGCTCGCGACCGAGCGACGGCGCTTCGCCCTTCGTCTCGTCATAACGCCGCGATGCGAATCCTCGCCGCAGCGCCACCTGGCCCAGCCGCAGGAGCGTCGCGTCGGCGCCGGCACGGCGGTGGTCCACGCTGGCGCCTGCGACGTAGCGGATCCGCCCACCCGTGGCGGCGAACCGCTCCTCCCATTCCTCTTCCTCTCCGGAGCCCGCGAAGCGCTCGTCAAAGCTACCCACGGCCTCGAACACGGCGCGGCGTATCGCGAGGTTCGCCGACCACGCGCGTTCGACGTCGCGATCGGCCGGCCCGTAGTCGGTATCGGTGATCGGCGCGCTCTCCCTGCCGCACATGTGCCGCTCGAAGCCCTCGAGCCGCGGCCGGATCGGACCGCAGAAGACGCCGACATCCGGCAGCGCGCCAGCAGCATCGAGGTAGGCACCGAGCCACCCATATTCGACTTCGATGTCGTCGTCGACGAACACCAGCAGGTTCCCGTCGGCGGCCGCGGCACCGGCGTTCCGCGCCGCGTTCGCGCCGCGTGGGGAGCCGAGCGCAAGGTAGGCGGCGTTCGCTGAATGCGCAACCCGCTGAGTTTGCGCGTCGCGGCCATCGTCGACGACAACCACGTCGGCCCCGACGCTGAGGGCCTGCGGGGCGATCGACGCGAGCGTGACGGCGAGGTAGTCGGGCCGTCCGCGGGTCGGGATGATGATCGTCGCGGGTACGTCCACTCACCGCGAGAGTCTACGTTTGCATTCGCGTGATCCTCTTCGTCCACAACCGCTATCGCGTCACCGGTGGCGAGGAGCGCGCGGTCTCCAACCTCATGTGGCTCGTGCGTGAGCAGCTGGGAGAGAGCGCAGAGCTTTTCGAACGGGACTCGGCCTTGCTCGGGCGAGCGCGCGCAGCCGCCGGGATGCTGCGCGGCGGACTCGACCCGACTGACGTCTCGGAGGCTGTGGCGCGCACCGGCGCACGGGTCGTGCACGCCCACAACATCCACCCGGCGCTCGGTTGGCGCGCGCTCGCGGCCGCGCGCGACGCCGGCGCCCGCGTCGTCCTCCAGCTGCACCAGTACCGGCTCGTCTGCGCAGTTGGAGTCTGCTTCACGGCCGGCGCCGAGTGCACCCGCTGCCATGGGCGCAACACGTTTCCGGGCGTGCGCCACCGCTGTCGCGGGAGCAACGCGGAGAGCCTCATCTACGGCGCCTCGCTCGCGCTCTGGCAGCGGCGGATCGCTGCGAGCGTCGACGCCTTCGTCGTTCCGAGCCATTTCGCCGCAGCTCGCCTGCAGGAGCTCGGCGCGCCGGTGCAGGCGCCTCAGGTGGTCCCGCACCCGCTCCGCGAGATCGCCACACAAGCGGCGCCCCAGCCCGATGGCTACGCATTGTTCGTCGGCCGGCTCGAGCCCGAGAAGGGACTCGATACGGCAATCGCGGCCTGCAGGATCGCCGGTGTCCCGCTGGTCGTCGCCGGCGCGGGCTCCGAGCGTCAACGCTTCGAGGGCTCCCCCGGCGTCAGGTTCGTCGGTCAAGTGGGCGAGACCGAGCTCAATCGGCTCCGCGCCGATGCCGGGGTCGCGGTGGTCCCGTCGAAATTCGCCGAAACGTTCGGCTTTGCGGCCGCCGAGGCAATGGGCGCCGGCCTCCCCGTCGTCGCCTCCCGGATCGGAGCTCTGCCCGAGTTGGTTCCCAGCGACTGCCTGGTGCCGCCCGACGACCCGAAGGCTTTGGCCGAAGCGCTGCTGCGCGCACGTGGAAACGTGGGCATAGCGGAGCGAGGTCTCACGCAGATGCGCGAGACCCTTGCGACCGCGGCCACGACGCTCGCGCGCGTCTATTCGTAGGATCAGGAGGTGCGAGCAATCGTCACCGGCGGAGCCGGCTTCATCGGATCGAATCTCGTCGACGCGCTGCTCGCGCGCGACGACGACGTTCTCGTCCTCGACGACCTGTCGACCGGCAAGGAAGCGAACCTCACGGCGGCGCTCGCCCGTGGCGCTGATTTGCGAGTCCTCGACATCCGCGACGCCGCGGCGCTGACGAGCGTCGTCGGCGCCACCGCACCGGAGGTGATCTTCCATCTCGCGGCCCAGATCGACGTGCGCAAATCGCTCGCCGATCCCGCCTGGGACGCCGGGATCAACGTGCAGGGGACGATCAACGTGCTGGAGGCGGCGCGAGCTCACGGCGTCGCCCGCGTCGTCAATAGCTCGACCGGCGGCGCGATCTACGGCGACGCCGAGCTGATCCCCTCTCCCGAGTCAACGACACCTCTGCCGGAGGCGGCGTACGGACAGAGCAAGCTCTCCGCCGAGGGCTACCTCGGCCTCTACGAGCGGCTGTATGAGCTCTCATCGGTGACGCTGCGCTACGGCAACGTCTACGGTCCGCGCCAGGATCCGCTCGGTGAGGCCGGCGTCATCGCGATCTTCTGCGGCTGCGTGGAAACCGGGCGTCAACCGACGATCTTCGGTGACGGTCGCCAGACCCGCGACTACGTGTACGTTGGCGACGTCGTCGCGGCGAACCTCGCGGCCGCCGCCGCCAAGGTCGGTGGGCCGATCAATGTCGGGACGGGGCGTGAGACGTCGGTGCTCGAGATTGTCGATCACCTCGCGGCGATCACCGGGGCTCGCGATTTCACGCCGCTCTTCGAGCCGGCACGGCTCGGCGAGCTCGCCAGGAGCTGCCTCGACATTAGCCGCGCTCGTGAGCTGCTTGACTGGGAGCCGAAGGTCGAGCTGCGTGACGGTCTGCGGATGACGCTCGAAGCGGCCCGCGCACTCCTGCCGAAGTGAGCGTCCGCTCGCCGCGCGCCCTGATCACCGGCGTGTCAGGTCAGGACGGCTCCTACCTCGCCGAGCTGCTCTGCGCCGAGGGAGCCGAGGTTCACGGCACGATCCGCGCACCGCTGGATCGGGAACTGCCGAACCTCGTCGGCGTGCGCGACCAGCTCTTGCTGCACACTGCCGAGCTGTCCGAGCCCGGCAGTCTTGGTGCGCTCGTCGCCGAGCTGGTTCCCGACGAGATCTACCACCTCGCCGCGCCGGCTTTCGTGCCGGAATCCTGGCGCCTCCCGGCGGCAACCATGCGCGAGATCGCCGGCAGCGGCGCCGAGCTCCTACAGGCAGTGCGCGACCACGCCCCGGACAGCCACGTCGTGATCGCCGCCTCGCGCGAGATCTTCGGAACCGGGGCGCCGAGTCCGCAGGACGAGGCGACGCGCACGGCGCCCGGCACTCCGTACGGCGTGGCCAAGCTGGCGGTGCACCAGCTCGTCGCCCTGGTGCGCGAGCACGACGGCTTGCACGCCTCCTCGGCAATCCTCTACAACCACGAATCGCCGCGCCGGCCGGCGGCCTTCATCTCGCACAAGGTGACGCGCGCCGCGGCCGCGATCAAGCTTGGCCTGCAGGACGAGCTGGCACTGGGAGATCTGGACGCGGTGCGCGACTGGTCGGCGGCCCGTGACGTGGTGCGGGGCTTGCGCGCGATGGCGCGATCGAGCGAGCCCGCCGACTACGTTCTGGCGAGCGGTGTTGGCCACAGCGTTCGCCAGCTCGTCGAGTCCGCGTTCGGCGTGGTCGGAATGGATCCGGATGCCTACGTGCGCGTCGATCAGCGCTTCGTGCGCCCGCCGGAGAAGAGCGATCCGGTCGGCAATCCGCGCAGAGCGCACGAGCAGCTCGGTTGGAGCGCGGCGACCAGTTTCGACGAGCTGATGGCGGAGATGGTGCGGGCCGACCTCGCCGAGCTCGAGGCGAGCGCCGACGGGATCGCCTCTACGCGACGGTGACGGCGGCCTCCAGGTAAACGTCCTGGACCGCGTTCAGCAACGCGATGCCGTCCTCGAGCGGTCGCTGGAAGGCCTTGCGCCCGGTGATCAGGCCCGTGCCGCCCGCGCGCTTGTTGATCACGGCCGTGCGGACCGCTTCGGCGAGGTCGCCGTCGCCGCTTGAGGCGCCGCCGCTGTTGATCAGCCCGGCGCGTCCCATGTAACAGTTGGCCACCTGGTAGCGGCAGAGGTCGATCGGGTGCGCGCTCGTCAGTTTCGAGTACACGAGGTCGGAGGTCTTGCCGTAGTCGCCGTGGTCGGTGACCTTCTCGAGCGCGAGATAGCCGCCGTTGTTCTCGGCCATCTTCTGCTTGATGATGTCGGCCTCGATCGTGACGCCCAGGTGGTTGGCCTGCCCCGTGAGGTCGGCCGACAGGCTGTAGTCGACACCGTCCTGCTTGAAGGCGGAGTTGCGCAGATAGCACCACAGCACCGTGACCATCCCCAAGCGGTGCGCCTCCTCGAAGCAGTGGGAGATCTCGACAAGCTGGCGCGTGCTCTCCTCGCTACCGAAGTAGATCGTCGCTCCGACAGCAACTGCGCCGAGGTCCCAGGCCCGCTGAACGCTTGAGAAGAGGACCTGGTCGAACTTGTTCGGGTAGGTCAACAGCTCGTTGTGGTTGATCTTCACGATGAACGGGATCTTGTGCGCGTAGCGGCGGCTGACAGCGCCGAGGACGCCCAGCGTCGAGGCGACCGCGTTGCAGCCGCCCTCGATCGCCAGCTCGACGATCGCGTGGGGATCGAAGTACGCGGGGTTCACGGCAAAGCTCGCGCCCGCGCTGTGCTCGATGCCCTGGTCCACAGGGAGGATGCTCACGTACCCCGTCCCGCCGAGCCGGCCGTGGCCGAGGATCTGCTGGAAGTTCCGCAGCGTCGCGTTCGAGCGATCGGTCTGGGAGACCACGCGATCGACGAAGTCAGGGCCGGGTAGGTGCAGTTGCGAGCTCGAGATCGTCTCGCAGCGGTGCGTCAGCAGCGAGTCAGCCTGATCGCCGAGTAGCTGCTCGATGTGGTCGATTGCGGAGTCACTTGTCGCGAGCGCCATTGCGGAACCTCCTGGTGATGAGCGTCCCACGAGCCTAGCCGACGCGCGCGCGCCGCGTCTCAGGAGGAGAGCAGCGCGAGGTCGGCGTCGACCATCAGGCGGATCAGCGCCTCGAAGTCGGTACTCGGCTCCCAGCCGAGCTGCTCCCGCGCCTTGGTGCAGTCGCCGATCAGGTGATCGACTTCCGCTGGGCGCACGAGCGAGGGGTCGGTGACGACGTGGTTCTCGATCGACAGTCCGGCCTGGTCGAAGGCGACTTCGACGCAGTCACGCACCGAGTGGGCGATGCCGGTCGCGATCACATAATCCTCCGGTTCGTCGCGTTGGAGCATCAGCCACATCGCCTCGACGTAGTCCTTGGCATAGCCCCAGTCGCGCTCCGCGTCGAGGTTGCCGAGCGTGAGGGTGTCGGCCAGTCCGAGCTTGATCGCCGCGGCATGCCACGTGACCTTGCGCGTGACGAACTCAAGCCCCCGGCGAGGACTCTCATGATTGAACAGGATCCCGCTCGTCGCGTGAAGGCCGTAGCTCTCGCGATAGTTGACGGTGATGAAATGCCCGTAGGCCTTCGCCACACCGTAGGGGGAGCGCGGGTAGAACGGCGTCAGCTCGGTCTGCGGCACCTCGCGCACCTTGCCGAACATCTCACTCGAAGACGCCTGGTAGAAGCGGGCTTCGGGGCAGGCTTCGCGAACCGCCTCGAGAATCCGTGTCACGCCGACGCCGCTGAACTCGGCCGTGAGCGTCGGCTGCACCCAGGAGACGGCGACGAACGACATCGCGGCGAGGTTGTAGATCTCGTCGGGCCGGCTCGCCCGCAGGGCGTCGACGAGCGAGCGCTGGTCGAGGAGATCGCCCTGATGCAGCGTGACCCTGTGGCGCAGGTGCTCGATGCGGTCGAAGCGCTCGACCGAGGACCGGCGGACCATGCCATGAACCTCGTAGCCGCGCTCGAGCAGCAGCTCGGCGAGGTAGGAGCCATCTTGACCGGTGATTCCTGTGATCAGCGCTCTCGAGGCCATCCGTGGAGCGCAGGCTATCGCTGAGGGCAGTCAGCCCGCTCGGCGCGCCGTGGCGTACTCGCGCGCGACGGCGAGAACGAAGCGTGGGTTGTAGCGCAGGTAGCGTCGCCCCAGCCGCCGCGGTTCGTGCGCCAGGCGGTAGGCCCATTCGAGGCCGTGGCGGCCGAGCCAGGGCGGAGCCTGCGCCACGAGGCCGGCATGGAAGTCGAACGCGGCGCCGACACCGATCAGCATCGGGGCCTTGAGCCGGGGCCGCATCCGCTCCATCCAGAGCTCCTGGCGCGGCTGGCCGGTGCCGACCCAGACAATCTCCGCGCCGGAGCCGTCGATCTCCTCAACCGCTCTCCGATCCTCCTCGGGCGTCGGTTCGCGGAACGGCGTCGACGAGCTCGAGCCGATATGCGGTGGCGAGAAGGCACCGACGATCCGAAGGCCCGGGAAGCGCGTTCTCAAAGCCAGCGTCAGCGCGACGAGCGCGGCCTCGCTGCGCCCTCCGTAGAGGTACATCGCCGTACCGCGCGCCGCCGCGCGCTCACAGCAGGCAAGCATCAGGTCGGGACCGTAGATCCGCGAGCGGATCTCCTTGTGGCCGTACAGGCGGAGTGCCCACACGAGCGGCTGGCCGTCCGGTACGACGAGTGACGCCCCGAGAACCGCGCTGCGGATTGCGGTGTCCTCTTGGGCCAGCATGACGAGGTGCACGGCGGCCGCAGTCATGTAGCTCGGGACGAGGCGCCGCACGGAGTCGTCGATCCAGTCCAGGACCTCGTCGTAGCCGCACAGCGCCAGAGGAATTCCGAGTAGCTCGCCGCGCGCTGGGGTAAGCCCTCCGGCGGTGCTCGGCGCAGATTCCATCCGCGTGTTCTACCCGTTTGCGGGGACCGTGCGCCCCGGTGTGCCCTCCCTTCAGCTTGCGTCTGCGAGCGGAGCGTGACCCTCACTGCGAGTGCCTGCCCCGAGTGTGTCCGTCTCCTCGTGTGAGAAGGCCAGCACCAGCAGGCTCCGTTGCGGGTCGGAGCTCTGCCCGCAGGGACGAAGCAGCTCGCCGGTACGGCGATAAAAGGTCTCCGCGACGTCGTGCGCCAGCGTCGCGATGCGCGCGCTGTGTGAGCCACTCCCAATCTCGAGTCTGGCGAGCTCGCATCGCGCGACGATCAGGATCGCGCCGCCGTCGATCCAAGTTCGCACCTCGACCGGCTCGCTGCCCGCGTCGTCTCCCCGCAGCGCCGTGGCGACTACGTGTTCCAGCTCCGCCGTGTCGGAGGTGCCCACGAGGTGCGATGCTACGGCGCACGGCGGGCCGCGGATGGGGAAGAACCGTCGAGGCGATGGTGAAGATCGCCCAGCGGCAGCTGCCGCAGCGCGCCGATCGCACTCCCCGTGGATTCCAGCAGCCGCATGCAGCGCGGCCAGGCGGCTTCTTCCCCCATCCATGGTGAGAAACGCCCACCGGCCCATGTCGCGGGCGCACGTAAGTTGATACCTCGTGTCAACGCGGCAGGAGATCGATGACTGAGATGACGACGAGACGTACGGGCGACGGCCGGAACTTGCGACCGGTCTCCGGGCGCTCTGGTGCAGCGGCCGAGGGCGAGCCCGGCGAGTCGCGCCTGCGACTTGCTGGGGCAGCCGACCGTGGCAAGCCCGCGCGCCAGCCGCTTCCGCGACTGCGCGTGATCGTCGCCGATCCCGATCCGCTTGCGCGACGCGCGATCCGCGACGCTCTGCTGCTCGAGCGCGGGTTCGTCGTCCCGGCCGAGGCGAAGGACGGGGTCGAGGTTGTGGAGCTTGCCCTGCACTACCGCCCGGAGCTGGTGCTGATGGAGGTTGCGATGCCGCTGGTCGATGGCATCACCGCCTGCGCGCAGATCGTCTCGCGGGCGCCCTCCGTACGCGTCGTGATGTTCTCGGTGCCGCGCGAGCGCGAGACCGAGCTGCGAGCGCTTCGTTCAGGGGCAAGCGGCTTCCTCTCGAAGAGCATGAGCATCGAGTCGGTGGGCCGAGCGCTGCGCTCGGTCGCGAGCGGCGAGGCCGCCGTGTCGCGTTCGCTGACGAGCTACCTGATCGAACAGCTCCGCTACACGACGGAGAACGGGCGCGGCATGCGCCCGGTCAAGAGTCCGCTCACCACGCGCGAATGGGAGGTTCTCGACCTGATTTGCGCCGGTGACTCGACGCGCGAGATCTCCGCCAAGCTGTTTCTCTCGGAGGACACGGTCTACAGCCACACGAAAAGCATCCTGCGCAAGCTCGGTGTGCACTCGCGTGCCGAGGCTGTCGAGGCGGCGGGGCGGCTGCGCCAGCCTGGGCCTGCCTGAGCGCAGGCCGCTGGGGGGCTAACCCCCAGCAAATCGACGGTTTCCCTCTAGACTGCGCTGCCCTATGCGCGTCGGCGTCATCGGACTCGGCTATGTCGGACTGCCGTTGGCGGTCGCGTTCGCTCAACAGGGCGTGGACGTCGTCGGCGTCGAAATCGACCAGAACAAGGTCGACGCGGTCGCCGCCGGCGATTCCTACATCGACGGTGTCGACGACGCGACGCTGAGCGCGCTCGGCGAGCGAATCACGGCGACCACCGACTACGGCGCACTGGTCGACGTCGGCGCAGTCCTGATCTGTGCGCCCACGCCGCTCAGCGCGAACCGTGAGCCCGACCTCGGGCCGCTGCTTGACTGCACCGCCGCTCTCGCCGCCGTGCTGCGCGCCGGTCAGCTCGTCGTCGTCGAGTCGACGACCTACCCCGGGACGACGCGGGAGCGCATTGCGCCGCTGCTCGAGGAACGCTCGGGCCTCCGCGCCGGCAGCGACTTCAACCTCGCGTTCTCACCCGAGCGCACGGACCCCGGCCGCCGCGACTATGGGCTGCGCAACACGCCCAAGGTCGTGGGCGGGTTGACTGAGAATTGTGCGCAGCGCGCGGTCGAGCTCTACAGCCTGATCTGTGACGAGGTTGTCCTGGTCTCGACGCCCGAGGCCGCCGAGCTGACGAAGCTGCTCGAGAACATCTTCCGGGCTGTGAACATCGCGCTCGTCAACGAGCTCGCGATCCTCACCGACCGCATGGGGATCGACATCTGGGAGGTCGTGGATGCCGCCGCGACCAAGCCCTACGGCTTCATGCGCTTCGATCCCGGGCCGGGGATGGGCGGCCACTGCCTGCCTGTCGATCCGTTCTATCTCGCGTGGCGAGCCCACCAGTTCGACATGTCGGCCGAGTTCGTGGAGCTTGCGGGCAAGATCAACCAGCAGATGCCCTACCACTGCGTCGCCAAGCTCCAGCGTGTCCTGAACGAGCGCGGTCTCCCGGTGCGCGGCGCGCGGATCGCGCTGCTCGGCGTCAGCTACAAGCCGGGCGTCGGCGACATCCGCGAGTCGCCGGCGATCAAGATCATCGAGCTGCTACAGGGCCTCGGTGCCGAGATCGTCTACCACGACGAGCACGTCCCTGCGCTCGAGCGGTTCGGGCTGGAGTCGCTCGCGCTCGATGAAGCGCTGAGCGGCGCCACGCTCGCGCTGATCGTCACGGCCCATGCAGGGATCGACTACGACGCGGTTGCGGCGCACGCGAGCTGCGTCCTCGATTTGCGCGGCGTGACGAGCGCGGCGTCCAACGTGGTGCGTCTTTGAGTACGCTCGACGGCTCACCGATCGGCACACTCGAGCGCGACTGACGCTCGTGCGGAACGGTCGTGCGGCTGTGGACATGATCGCCACCCGACCGGAGGTCGAGGGGTGAAACGCGTATCGCTCGGTGTGGTCGGCCTCGGGTACTGGGGACCCAATCTGGCTCGCAACGTCGAGTCGATCCGGGGTGCGCAGCTCAGCTGGTGCTGTGACGCCGACGCCCATGCTCGCGACCGCCTGGCGCCGAGCTTCAAGGACACGCGGTTCACCAGCTCTCTCGACGAGCTGCTCGCGGACCCGGAGCTCGACGGCGTACTACTCGCGACGCCTGTTCGCACCCACGCGGAGCTCGCTGTTCGTGTGCTGGAGGCCGGCAAGCACTGCTTCGTCGAAAAGCCGCTCGCACTGTCGGTGGCCGAGGCCGAGGGGGTGGTTGAGGCCGCGCGCACCGCCGGGCGCGTGTTGATGGTCGGCCACCTGTTGGAGTATCACCCGGGAGTGCGCCGGCTCGCCGAGATCGTCCGCGCCGGAGAGCTGGGTACCGTCCATTACATCTACACCAACCGCCTCAATCTCGGGCAGCTTCGCGCTGACGAGAACGCGCTCTGGAGCCTTGGCGCTCACGATGTCTCGGTCGTCCTCGCGCTGGCGGGCGACGAGCCCTACGAGCTCGACGCGCGCGGCGAATGCTACATGCGCGCCGGGATCGAGGACGTCGTCTTCGCCTACCTGCGCTTCCGCTCCGGCCTCACCGCGCAGCTCCACCTCTCATGGCTCGACCCACACAAGGAGCGGCGCCTGACGGTCGTCGGCTCGCGCCGGATGGCCACGTTCGACGACATGGAGCTCGAGCGCAAGCTGACGATCTACGACAAGGGCTTCGACGAGAGCGCCGAGAGCTGGGGGGAGTACATCACCCGCTCGGGCGACGCGACGAGCCCGCGCATCCCAAACGCCGAGCCGCTGCGGCTCGAGTGCGAGCACTTCGTCGATTGCATTTCCTCCGGCGAGACGCCGCGCAGCGACGGCGAGAGCGGCCTGCGGGTGGTTCGCGTTCTGGAAGGCCTGCAGGCGGCGCTGGACAGCTCGCGGCGATGAGCCTGCGCGCCGATCCGCGTGCGCCCGGTCTGCACGTCGGCGACGACGTGTCGATTGGCGCCGATGTGCTGCTCGGCGCCGGCGTCACGATTCACGACGGCACGACAATCGGCCCGCGCAGCGTGATCGAGGACGGAGTGGTGCTCGGGAAGCGGCCCCAGCTTGCGCGGCACTCGACGGCAGTGCGCGGCCCGCTTCTCGGCCTCGCTCTCGGTGCCGAGGTAACGGTGTGCGCGGGAGTGGTCGTCTTCGCTGGAACGACGATCGAGGAGCGCGTGATACTCGGGGATCAGTCGTTCGTGCGCGAACGGGCGCGGATCGGCGCCGGTGCGACGGTCGGTCGCGGCAGCGTGGTCGAGCCGGACGTAACCGTCGGCGCCCGCTCGCGCGTTCAGTCGAACGTGTATCTGACTCGCGGCACGCTGCTCGAGGAGGACGTCTTCGTCGG
>JBEKBL010000002.1:0-23138 GCA_050015415.1 Solirubrobacteraceae bacterium | reverse complement strand
CGGCATGATGGGCTCGGCGATCGCCTACCTCGTGGCAGCAGCTGGAGTCGACGTGGTTCTGCGGGACGTTTCGCTCGCCGGCGCCGAGCACGGCAGGAGCTACGCCGAGGGCCTCGTCCGTCGGGGAGTCGAGCGCGGACGCATGGCCGCTGTCGAAGGCGAAGCGCTGCTCAGGCGGATTACGCCGACCGACTTACTGGACGCAGCCGCCGGCGTGGATCTGGTGATCGAGGCGGTCTTTGAGGACGCGCAGCTCAAGGCCGACGTGCTGCGCGAGATCGACGCCCGCGCCGCTCCGGACGCGTTGATCGCGTCCAACACCTCGACGCTTCCGATAACCGGGTTGGCTCAGAGCGTTTCGCGGCCGGCGGACTTCGTCGGCCTGCATTTCTTCAGCCCTGCCGAGCGGATGCCGCTGCTCGAGATCATCGCCGGCCGGCAGACGAGCGCAGAAACGGTAGATCGCGCGCTCGATGTGGCTGCGCTCCTCGGCAAGACGCCAATCGTCGTCAACGACAGCCGCGGTTTCTTCACGAGCCGCGTGATCTCGACCTTCATCGACGAGGCACTCGCGATGCTGACCGAGGGCGTTCCGGCGGCTTCGGTCGAACAGGCCTCGCTGCAGGCCGGCTACCCAGCGGCTGTGCTCCAGCTGACGGACGAGCTGAGCATCGAGCTGATGCGCAAGATCCGCAACGAGTACAAGCTTGCCGCGGCGGCCGAGGGCGTCCCCTGGGAGAGCACGCCGGCTGAGGGTCTCGTCGATGCGATGCTCGACACGCACGGACGCGGCGGTCGCGCTGCGGGCGCCGGCTTCTACGACTACGCGGAGGGAAAACGAACAGGGCTCTGGCCTGGCCTGCGCGAGCTCGCACCGAGACCCTCGCCGCTGCCGCCGCTGCACGAGCTGGAGGAGCGCATGCTGTTCATCGAGGCACTCGAATCGACCAGATGCCGCGACGAGGGAGTCATCGAATCGGTCGCCGACGCGAACGTCGGCTCGATCCTCGGCATCGGCTATCCGGCTTGGACCGGTGGCGTGCTGCAGTACATCAACGCATACGCGGGCGGCCCGGCGGGATTCGTCAGCCGAGCGCGCGAGCTCAGCCAAAGCTACGGCAGCCGCTTCGAACCGCCTGCTTCACTCGTCGCTCTCGCTGCACGCGGCGGACGCTTCAGCGACTGATAGCCTCAGACGCCCGTGAGCGAGCAGGTCGTCCTACTCGAGCGGCGCGACCAATCGCTGCTGATCACGCTGAACCGCCCGGCGGCCCGCAACGCGGTGAACGCGGCCATGGCGGCGGCGCTCGCCTCCGCCCTCGACGAGCTCGACGCCGATTCGCAGCTGCGCGTCGGCGTCCTCACCGGGGCGCCACCCGCCTTCTCCGCCGGAATGGACCTGAAGGCTTTCGCCGCCGGCGAGCAGCCATGGGTTGAGGGGCGCGGCTTCGCGGGAATTACCGAGCGTGCGTCAAGCAAGCCGCTGATCGCGGCGATCGAGGGCTTCGCGTTGGCCGGTGGCTTGGAGATCGCGCTGGCCTGCGACCTCATCGTCGCCGCGCGCGACGCGCGTTGCGCGATTCCCGAGGTGAAGCGGGGCCTCTTTGCGGCAGGCGGTGGGCTCCTTCGCCTGCCGCACCGGGTCCCGCACAATGTGGCGGCGGAAATGGCGCTGACCGGCGAGCCGCTGCCGGCCGAGCGGCTACACGAGCTGGGGCTCATCAATCGCCTGACCGACAAGGGGGGCGCGCTGCCCGCCGCGCTCGAGCTGGCGGCCGCGATCAGCCAGAACAGCCCGCTGGCCGTTCGCACGAGTAAGCAGTTGCTCGAAGGCCAGAAGGACTGGTCCACCGCCGAGGGTTGGGAGCGTCAGGCAGAGCTCTTAGCGACCGTGCTCGCAGCTCCTGACGCGATGGAGGGCGCCATCGCATTCGCCGAGAAACGTCCGCCGAACTGGCAGACGCACTAGCCGCGCCTCGTGACAATCTTCCCTGTGCTGCTGGACTTTTTACCCAGTAGGACCAGAGTTGGCGCTGTTACGGTCAGCCGCTTCTGCGACTTCGGCGGATCACCCGTGCCCCGTTGGTCGCGGTCGCGCTGTTTGCGATCGCAACCCCCGCAGCGATAGCTCTCCAGATTCATGGAGGCGGGGCACCGCGCGGCCAGGTGCGCAACATCCTTCTCCGGGCACGCCGGCCGCCGCGGGCGGCGACTCCTCCGTCACTGCTCTTCTCAATGCTTCTGCCGACGCGCACGCCGGTCGACGGCGCGAGCGCGTCGGCGCGGGAACGGCGACTCGTTCACGCCCGCCGTCAGCTCGCCGCCCGAGACCGAGTGCCGCCTGGCGGCTTCGGACCGCGTCCGCTGGGCTCAGAATTGACGCGAACCGTGAAAGGGGACGTCGCGAAGATCCTCAGCGACGGGCTTGCGGCGGCGCCAGCCGACGCACCGCCCGCCGTGCAGCAGGCGATCTGGGCCGGCAACCAGCTGATCGGCCTGCCGTACGTATACGGCGGCGGTCACGGCAGCTTCACCTCATCCGGCTACGACTGCTCGGGGAGTGTCTCGTTTGCGCTGCACGGTGCTGCGCTGCTCTCCGCTCCGATGGACTCGGGGCAGTTCTTCACCTGGGGCATGCCCGGCAACGGCCGGTGGGTGACGGTCTACACGTCAGCCGGCCACGCCTTCGTCGAGATAGCCGGCATCAGGCTCGACACCAGCACGGCTGGTGACCCATCAGGGCTCAGCGGTCCACGCTGGCGGCCGCTGCTGGACGCGACCAGCGGCTACGTGGCACGCCACCCGGCGGACTACTAAGCACTGGCCCGAAGCTGCGCCTGCGCGGCCAGCAGCGTGTTTCGCAGCAGGCAGGCGATGGTCATCGGACCGACACCACCGGGCACCGGCGTGATCGCGCTCGCACGCTTCCGCACAGCGTCGAAGTCGACATCGCCGACAAGTCCGGACTCCAAGCGCGTGATACCGACGTCGATGACGATCGCGCCCGGCTTGACCCAGTCGGCAGCGACCATTCTCGGCCTGCCGGTGGCAGCGATCAGGATGTCGGCGCGCGCGCAGGTGGCCGCTAAATCGCGCGTCCGCGAATGGCAGATGGTCACGGTCGCGTTGTCCGCGAGCAGCAGCTGCGCCATCGGCTTGCCGAACAGGTTCGAGCGCCCGATCACCACCGCATCAGCGCCGGCAATCTGAGCGTCGACGCTGCGCAGCAACTCGATCACGCCACTCGGCGTGCACGGGCGCAGGCCCTCTCGCCCGAGCGCCAGGAGCCCCGCCGACACGGGCGTCAGGCCGTCGACGTCCTTGGCTGCGTCGACCAGCCCGGTCAGCGCCGTGCCATCGATCCCGTCGGGCAGCGGCAGCTGGACGAGGATGCCGCTGACCGCCGGATCGTCATTCAGCTCGCGGATCAGCTCGGCCAGCTCGGCCTCGCTGGTGTCGCCCGGCGGGCGGTGATCGAAGGCCACGATGCCCACCTCAGCGCAGGCGCGCTGCTTCCCGGCGACGTACACGGCACTCGCCGCGTCCTCCCCCACCAGGATCGTCGCGAGTCCTGGCGGCCGCTCGTGAGCAGCCACAAATTGACGCACGCCCTCGGCGACCTCGGCGCGCAGCGCGGCAGCGACCGCACGGCCGTCGATGATCCGTGCACCGCTCGCGCCTGAAGCGCTCAACGGCGACTCATCGGCGCGCTGTCGAGGAGCTTTCGCTCCGAGCCGTCGCGGGCGAAGCGCACGACGACGATGCCGCCCGGCTCGAGGGCCGTGACCACGCCGTCGCCGAAGGCGGCATGGATCACATCCTCACCGAGGCGGTAGCTCACCGCCTGCTCAGTGGTCCGCCGGCCAGCCGCAGCGCTCTCCCAGCCAATGCCCGCACCGGTAAGCGCGCGGCGCATGGAGTCGCCGCCACTACGCGAATGGCTGAGACCCGCGAAGTCCTCGTCGCGATCGGTCAGCTCGAGCGGCAGCTCGTCGAGGAATCGGCTGCGCAGACCGTAGTGCTCGGTTCCGTAAAGCGACCGACGCCGGGCATAGGTGAAGGTCAAATCGCGCATGGCGCGGGTGATCCCGACGTAGCAGAGGCGGCGCTCCTCCTCGAGCGAGCCCTCGTCGAGCGAGCGCGAGTGCGGGAAGATTCCCTCCTCGCAGCCGATGATGAAGACGATCGGGTATTCGAGGCCCTTGGCGTTGTGCAGCGTCATCAACGTCACCAGGCCCTGATCGTCGACGCGCGTGTCGGCGTCGCTGACCAGGGCGACCTGTTGGAGG
The DNA here is from genome assembly GCA_050015415.1 of Solirubrobacteraceae bacterium. Taxonomy (GTDB): domain Bacteria; phylum Actinomycetota; class Thermoleophilia; order Solirubrobacterales; family Solirubrobacteraceae; genus Palsa-513. The sequence continues at coordinate 18,849 of JBEKBL010000002.1, read as the reverse complement.
AACGCGTCGAGCGTGCGCTCCTCCGCGGTCGCGTCGAATTCCCGCGCCACGCCGACGAGTTCCTCGAGGTTCTCCAGGCGACCCTGCGCCTCGAACGTGCGCTCGGCCTCCAGCGCCTCGAAGTAGCCACTGCGCCGCAGCGTCTCATCCAGCAGATCGCCGATTGGCGATCCGCCCTGCGCGAGCCCGCGCAGCTCGCCCATCGTGCCCATGAAGCGCCCGAGGCAGGCGACGGCGGCGCGGCCAAGCCCGGGCACGCGCTCCGGCTCGGCCGCAACGTCCCACACCGGCACGCCGAGCGTCGACGCGTGGGCGAGTACGCGTGAGAGCGATGTCTGCCCAAGGCCGCGGCGTGGGCTGTTCGCGATCCGCGTGAAGCTCACCTGGTCCTGGGGGTTTGCCAGCAGTGCCAGGTAGGCCATCGCATCCTTGACCTCGGCTCGCTCGTAGAACTTCGTGCCGCCGATCACCTGATACGGCACCTCGCCGCGCACCAGCACGTCCTCGAGCACTCGGGATTGGGCATTCGTGCGGTAGAAGACCGCGATCTCCGCCCGCGAAACGCCCTCTCCGACGAGCCGCTCGATCTCGCCCAGGACGTAGCGCGCCTCGGCGTGCTCGTCGGCAAGCGCTCGGACCTTGATCGGATCGCCCTCGCCGACCTCGGTCCAGAGGTCCTTGCGCACCTGGTCGCGGTTGTGCGCGATGACGGCGTTCGCCGCAGACAGGATGGTCTGCGTCGAGCGATAGTTCTGCTCGAGCTTGACTATGTGCGCGTCGGGGAAGTCGCGCTCGAAGTCGAGGATGTTGCGGATGTCGGCGCCGCGGAAGCCGTAGATCGACTGCGCGTCGTCGCCGACGACGGCAAGGTTGCGCCGCTCACCGGCGAGCAGGCGCAGCCAGGTGTACTGAGCGTGGTTCGTGTCCTGGTACTCGTCGACGAGGATCTGGCGGAACGTCGCCTGGTAGCGCGAGCGCACCTCCGGAAACAGCTCGAGCAGGTTGACCGCCCGCACGAGCAGGTCGTCGAAGTCCATCGCGTTGAAGCGCACCAGCTCGCGTTCGTAGACCTCGTAGGCGTCGGCGACGGTCTGTTCGAAGTAGGAGCCGACGAGCGAGCGGTACTCGGCGGCATCGCGCAGCCGGTTCTTCGCATCCGAGATCTGGCTGTGCACCGCGGCCGGGCTGAAGCGCTTGGGATCCGCGTCGACCGCGTCGAGCGACTGCTTGACGAGGCGCCTCGAGTCAGCCTGGTCGTAGATCGTGAACTGACGCGTGTAACCCAGTCGCGTCGCCTCGGCGCGGAGCATCCGCGTGCAGGCACTGTGGAATGTCATCACCCACATTCCGCGCATGCTGTGTCCGAGCAACAGCTCGGCACGCTCGCGCATCTCGTGGGCCGCCTTATTGGTGAAGGTGATCGCCAAGAGCTCATCGCGACGCACCTGCTCGGTCTGGATCAGGTAGGCGATGCGGTGGGTCAGCACACGCGTTTTGCCGCTGCCGGCTCCGGCGAGAATCAGCAGCGGCCCGTCGCCGTGTGTCACAGCCTCGCGCTGGGCCGGGTTGAGGCCGTCGAGTAGGCCCTCGATCCGCGGGTCGCCGACGCTTGTTTGAGTCATAGAGCCAGCATAGATGGGTCAGCGGCTAGCCTCTTCTGCGTGGCGCTGCGAGCAAAGCCGCCGAAGGCCTCAGCGAGCGCCGGGCTGGACTGGGCTGACGCGTGACGCTGTGCGGCGACGTGCGCGACGGCTGCGCCGAGATCGCTGGTTCGGCGCGCTCGGTGGCCATCAGGGCTACGGACGCCGATCTTGCCGCGCTTGGCGCGATCGCGTCGGCGCCGATCCGGGAAGCGCCGCTCGACCCCCGACTGCACTACCTCGATGGATCAGCTGAGGACGTCGCGCGGTTCTTTTTGACGCTGGATTCGATCAACTTCGGCTCAGGGTGGTTCCCGGCGCTTCACAAGCAGCCGGGCCGGTCAGGCTACGCCACGATCGCCGGGCGGCTCACGGACCACTTTCGCACCGCAGGTCCCTGGTCGAACGATCAGTTGCGCCGTATCGACACGGAAGCGATGGCGCTCGTGCTCGCACAACCCGCCGACCTCGAGCTGATGGCGCTGTACGCCCAGGCGCTCCGGGACCTCGGTCGCTGGCTTGGCGAGCGCACCGCCCTCGAGGCGGTCGAAAGCGCGGGAGGTTCCGCCGAGGCCTTCGCGGAGCTGCTGGTGGGCGGCATGGCGATGTTTCACGATCCGCCGTTTCACAAACGCGCTCAACTTCTCGCCTCGGATCTCGAGCTGGCAGGAGTCGCGACGTTCGGTGATCTCGATCGGCTGACGATCTTTGCCGACAATGTTGTACCGCACGTGCTGCGCTGCGACGGCATTCTCATCTACGAGGAGGATCTGGCCGCCCGGATCGACGCCGAGGAGCTACTCCAGCCGGGACGCGAGGAGCGCGAGATCCGAGCCTGTGCGCTCCACGCCTGCGAGCTGCTCGCACGCCACCACTCCGTGCCACCGCGGGTGCTCGACAACTGGCTCTGGAACCGGGGCCAGGCGCCGGCCTACAAGGCGCGCCCGCGTCATCGCTGCCGCTGCGTGTTCTACTAGCCGCCCGCCGGATTGCGGCCCTGGACGGGCCGCAGCGGGAGAACGGTCGCTGACTCGCCGTCGGGCGCAAGCGGCCGACCGGTCAGCTCGGCAAGCTCGCGCTCGAGCTCGGCGACGCGACTCGACAGTGCCCGCATCGCGTCGGCGACAGGGTCTGGCAGGTGTATCCAGTCGGCGTCGGGTCCCTCGACCCGCTTGCCGTCGACGCGCACGGGATGGCCTGGCACGCCGACCACCGTCGCATTCTCAGGCACGTCGCTGACGACAACGCTGTTCGCGCCGATCTTGGCGCCGTGGCCGACGGTGATCGGGCCGAGCAGCTTGGCGCCGGACCCGATGGTGACGTTGTCCTCGACCGTTGGATGACGCTTGCCAGTCGAAAAGCCGGTGCCTCCGAGCGTGACGCCTTGGTAGAGCGTCACGTCATTGCCGATGTCTGCGGTCTCGCCGATGACGACTCCAGAGCCGTGGTCGATGAAGAGGCCGTCGCCGATGCTCGCAGCGGGATGAATTTCGATTCCGGTGACGGCGCGCGCGGCAAACGCGATCGCGCGAGGCAGCGTGGGCACGCCCGCTTCCTCGAGCGCGTGAGCGACACGATGCGCGAGCAGCGCCTGGATACCCGGCCACGTCGCGAGCATCTGAACCGCTCCGACGCCGCGCGTCGAGGGATCGCGGTCGCGGGCTGACGCGATGTCACGGCGAATCTCGCTCACGACGCGGGTGAGCATTTTGCGTCCTCGCATTCGCTAGAGCGTAGCGTGGCGCGAAGCGTGCTCGCGCAGGGCGCAGGATGTCGTTCGTCAGGGGGCGAAGAAGGGCATCGTGATGTAACGCTCGCCGCCGTCAGGCAGGATCACGACGATCCGCCGGCCCGCGAACTCCGCTCGCGCTGCCAGTTCGAGCGCCCCGGCGAGCGCAGCTCCGCTCGAGATCCCCGTGAGGATTCCCTCGCGGCGCGCGGCAAGCCGCGCCAGCTCGAGCGCGCGCTCGTCACTGACGGCGATCACCTCATCGATCAACTCGCGGTTCAGCACCTCAGGGACGAACCCTGCGCCGATGCCCTGAATTCGATGTGGCCCCGGCGCGCCGCCACTCAGAACGGGCGAGAGCGCAGGCTCTACGGCAACGATTCGGCATTGCGGATTTCGCGCGCGCAGGACCTCGCCGACGCCGGTGATCGTGCCGCCGGTGCCGACGCCCGCCACGAGCGCGTCGACGCGGTCGTCGAGAGCGGCGAGGATCTCGGGGCCGGTCGTCTCACGATGGACCTGCGGGTTCGCTGGATTGGAGAACTGGCCGGGCATGTAAACGTCGTCGCTGTCGGCCAGGCGGCGCGCGGCGTCAACGGCCTCACCCATGCCGCCGAGCGACTCGATCAGCTCGACGCGCGCACCGTACTGGTGCAGCAGGGCGGCGCGCTCGCGCGTCATCCCGATCGGCAGCGTCACGACGAGGTCGTAGCCCTTCGCCGCGCAGACCAGAGCGAGGGCGATGCCGGTGTTGCCGCTCGTCGCCTCGACGATCGTGGTGCGCCCGGGCTCGATCCGCCCTTCGCGCTCGGCTGCGAGGATCATTGCGAGCCCGATGCGGTCCTTGACGCTGCCGCCCGGGTTGCCGGCCTCGAGTTTGCCGTACAGCTCGACGCCCGCGGCGAGGTCCGGCCCACCGATTCGGCGCAGCCGGACGAGCCTCGTACACCCGATGCACTCCGTAATGTCGATCGGGATTTGCGCCATAGCGCCAATCTAGCCGCTCCGGGCCGACGCGGCGGCGCGGGTTGCCCCCGCTTCTAGAGCGGCGAGGAGGACTCCGCCAGCGCCAGCATGGTGTCGTTGCTCAGGTTGTCGAACAGCGTGTTGCTGACCCAGTAGATGTCCTTGCCCACGATCCAGCCGATGTCCTGATAGTGCTTGCCGTTCTCCACGAACTCGTAGGTGCGCCCGCCGATCTGGCGCGTCGGGGCGTTGTGGAACAGCGGCGGATCGGTCCAGTCGAGTCCGTCGATCCCGTAGTAGGCGCCGGCGGCGGCCGCCGAGTCCTCCCACGTGATCCGATAGCCGTAGTAGTGCAGGCCGCCGAACGTCGCCAGAAGCGGCACGACCTCCTTGAAGGAGTAGAAGTCGTCGGAGTCGTTCTGCGTTCCGGCCGGCGAGGTGTAGCGCGGAATCTCGACCGGGAATGGAACGTTCACCGTCATCGCCCTCGCATCCTGCATCGCGTAGGACGGAGTTGCGACGAGGCCGAGCGACGCCGGACTCAGACTCGAATGCTCACGGTGATGGTGGTGACCGTGCCCGGTGCTCGTGGGGGGCGGTGTCGTCGGCAGGCTCGCGCTCGACGTTCCGTAGAGGAACTCGTGCACGGTCGCCGCGAGCTGCGCAGGCGGCGGAACGATCTGCTCGGATCCGCCGCTGGGCGTGTACACCGACCCGTCATCGGGGAACTGGACCTGGTGCACCGGATGATCGATCGAGGACTCGGCTATCTCGATCAGGCGCAGCACCGCGTCGGATCCGTGGATGTTCGTGCTGATGCCATGGCCCGCCGAGTGCAGCAGCTTCTTCAGATCGTTGGGATCGGTCAGCAGCGATGTTCTGATGCCGAGTTGCTGCTTGGCTTGGCGGATGAAGTCCTGTTCGCGCGCGTCGCGCGCGTAGGTCGAGTCGCCCTCGCGGTAGCGCACGTAGCTGAGGGCCTGGTAGTAGCAGAGCGGGCGGTAGCCGGGTGGGATGTAGATGTGCGCGTAGTTCGCGTACGGTCCGCTGTCGTAGAGGTGGTCGACGTCGACGTAGACGCAGCCGAGCCCGTTGACGAGGAAGGCGAAGGCCTGGAAGTCGATCACGACGATGTCGTTGATCTTGATGTGCAGCAGGTTCTCGACGACTCCGAGCGTCGTCGTGGCGCCGCCGTAGGTGTAGGCGGTGGTGATCTTCTGATCGGTGTATTGCCCGCCGTTGACGGTGAAGCTCACCTCGAGGTCGCGCGGCACCGACATCAGCGTCGTCTGGCCGCTGTTCGGATTCATCCGCATCAGCAGGATCGTGTCCGAGTGATGCGGGTCGGAGCGGTCGTAGACGACGTGCGACTCGGCGCGGCTGTCGCTACCGAGGATCAGGATCGTCACCGGCTGGCCAGCGTAGGTCGGCGCGAGCGCCTTCGACTTGATCAGGACGCCGCCGCCGATTGCGTCCGAGATGATCCCGACGTCCTCGAAGAAGGTCGTCGCCGATGCGACCGTCGCGAACAGCGCGATCAGCAGGGCACCGCCGACGAGGCGCAGCATCATTCTCGCGATCGGGTGCCGGCGCGGGCCGTCAGGCACAGGCGGTCACGCCTCTATTTCAGCAGGCCGGGAAGTCGCGTGGCGAGCCGGCCGACCGGCCGGGCCGATCGCGGGGGCCGCTAGATGTGGTACATCGCGCCGCCGGCCTCGCGCTCCTCGCGTTCGACCAGGTCGGCCAGCGTCACCGAGGCGAGGACATCACGGGCGGCGCCGGCCGCGTCCGCGAATACCCCGCTCGACTCCGTGCCGAGTCGACCGTCGAGCAGCTCAACGACCTCGAGCACCGTGATCGTTGCCGGGTCGCGCGCGAACGCGTAGCCCCCCTTCACCCCCCTGTAGGAGCGAAGCAGGCCGGACCGACGCAGCACGGCGAACAGCTGCTCGAGAAACTGGATCGGGATCTCGCGACGACGGGCCAGCTCGGCGATCGGAACCGGTCCGCCGGGACCGGCCCGGGCTAGCTCGGTCAGCGCCTGGATCGCATAGGGCGACTTGGTCGTGATCGAGAGCACGTGCTCCCGATCGTACCGGCGCGGGCAGCTACAACCAGCCGCGCTCGGTGGCGATCAGCACCGCTTGTGCGCGATCGACGGCGCCGAGCTTGCCGTACACGTTGTGCAGGTGCGTGCGCACGGTGCTGGTCGACAGCGTGAGATCCTGGGCGATCTGCTTGTAGACCTTACCCTCGGAGAGAAGTCGCAGGACGTCGCGCTCGCGCGCTGAGAGCGGACACGCCTCCACGACTCGCCGGCGGCCGGCGCCCGAAGCCTGCGGCAGCGCGTAGAGCACCGCTCGCAGCTCGCTCGAGCCAACGCCGGCAGAGCGAGCTACACGAAGCATGTCGGCGGGCGATACCGGATCGTCGTGGACGTAATGGGCAAGCATGTCGGCGAGGCGAACAAGCGCTGCATCGCCGTCGAGATCATCGGAGTGATGGCGCTCAATCGAGTTCGCGAGCGACTTCGGGAGCCCCCAGCGGCGAGCCAGGACCCCACCCACCACGGCGTGGTCGACGCCGAGCTCGCGGCGCTCGCGTTGGACACGCTCCTCGGGGGTACGGGCGTCGCGATGAACGGACGCCGGATAGCCGGAGTAGGCGTGCATCAGCACCAGCTTGCCGATGTCGTGCAGGAGTGCAGCGCCGATCAGGCGATCGCGATCCGGGTAGCGGATCTCGCTCGCCAGCAGCTCGGCGGCCGCGCGTGTCGCGAGCGCGTGCAGACGGAAACGATCAGGCGCCCCCTCCCAGACGGCGCTGCGCTCGAAATAGTCGAAGGTCCGCATCCGTTCAGCCAGCTGCTGAACCGCCTCGGGCGTGAGGATGCGCACCGCATCCGGGACATTGTCGACCCGCGATCCATTGCGACCGGGCAAGTCATTTGCGACGCGCAGCACTGCGACGACGAGTGCGATATCCGACTCGACGGTCTCCACGACGTCAGCGAGTGGAACCCTGTGGCCGCCGACGAGGGCGAGCAGCCGGTTACGCGACTCGGCGAGCGCTGGAAAGCCTTCGAGTGCGTCGAACGCGGCGGTCAGGCGCCGCCCGTGGCCCTCACCTGGTCGCTCGTCAACGGCCTGAGCGGGGGACTGAACGGGGGGCCCAGTCTCGACGGTCTGGTTTGCTGACATTTGGTGGTTCTCTCTTTTTTGTTTCGTTGGCCGCGCTAGCCATCCGTGCACACGCGGGGCGATTCGTTCGTCAGCCCCCCCCGGCGCCGCCACCACCATCATCGGCAGTCCTAAGGCAAACGTTTACCCCGCGATTGCGTCGATTCGCGAGAGCGTCTCGTCACGCCCCAGCACCGCGACTGTCTCGAAGATGCCTGGGGATACGGCGCGCCCCGCGAGCGCGACCCGAAGCGGCTGATAAACGGCGCTTGGCTTCAGGCCCGAGCGCTCGACGAACGTTGTCAGCGCGGCCTCCACGGCCGGTGCGTCGAATGGCCCGGTCACTTCGCTCAGCGTGTCGCGCAGGCGCCTGATGATCTCGCGACCGGCGTCGTCCAGCCAGCGCGCGCGTGCCGCGGGATCGTCGGCGGGACCGTCGAAGATGAAGCCGGCGAGCGGCCAGAAGTCGGCGAGCGTCTGCAACTTGTCGGCGCTGATCACCGCCGCCGCTGCGAGGCCGTCGCGTCCGTAGTAGGCCTCGAGCGCGGCGGTCAGCTCCTCGGTGCTCAGCGCACGCATGTAGCGACCGTTCAACCAGCGGAGCTTCGTCTCGTCGAAGCGAGCCGGGTTGCGCTGGACGTCGGCAATGTCGAAGCGCTCGATCAGCTCCTCGGTCGAGAGGATCGTCTCGTCGTCTCCGGTGCCCCAGCCGAGCAGTGCGAGGTAGTTGCGGACCGCTGCCGGGAGATAGCCGGCGTCGCGCAACTCCTGCACCGACGCGGCGCCGTGACGTTTGGAGAGCTTCTTGCCGTCGGGGCCGTGCAGCAGCGGCAGGTGACCGTAGCGGGGCGGCGTCTCGCCGAGTGCTTCGATTATCAGCAGCTGCTTCGCGGTGTTCGTAAGGTGATCGTTGCCGCGGATGACGTGCGTGATCTGGCCGTCGAGGTCGTCGACGGCAACCGCAAGGTTGTAGAGCGGCGTTCCATCGGCGCGAGCTATGACCAGGTCGTCGAGCGAGCGATTCGGCGAGCGCACCTCCCCCAGGACGAGATCGTCGACGACGGTCTCCCCATCGTCCGGAATGCGCAGCCGCACCGCGCCGCGACCTTCGTCCACGCCGCGAAAGCCGCGATCATCGCCGTGCTCGGCTTTCCAGGCCTTGACGTCATCGCCGGTTGCCTCGCTGCGGTAGGCGCGCCCGGACGTAAGCAACTCGTCCACCGCCTCCCGATGGCGCGCCTCGCGCGTGGATTGCAAGATCGGTCCCTCGTCCCAGTCGAGCTCGAGCCAGCGCAGCGCGTCGAGGATCTGCTCGACGTTCTCGGGCGTTGAGCGTTCGCGGTCGGTATCTTCGATCCGCAGCAAGAGGCGCCCGCCGGCGCCGCGCGCCAGCAGCCAGTTGAAAAGAGCCGTGCGCGCGCCGCCGATGTGCAGCGCACCGGTCGGAGAGGGAGCGAAACGAAGGCGCATGCGAGGCGAGGGATGCTAATCGGCGCACACGTATCGCCCGCGGGCGGGCTGTGGCGCGCGGTCGAGCGCGGCGGCGATCTCGGCGCCCAGGCGATCCAGATCTTCAACCAATCGCCGCGTATGTGGCGTCCGACCGCCTACGGCGAGGAGGACTACCGACGGTTTCGCGAAGCGCTGGCTGCGAGCGAGATCGGCGCGGTGATGATTCACGCTGTCTATCTCGTGAATTGCGCCTCCGACGATCCGGCGATCCGCGAAAAGTCGCTCGCGTCGTTGACGCACTCGCTGCGCGTTGGCGACGCGATCGGGGCCCATTGCGTCGTAGTTCATCCGGGCTCGGCCAAGACCGGCCCTGTTGACGAGGCGATCGCGCGCGCCGGTGAGCTCTTCAAAGCGGCGCTCGACGACAGCGACCACTGTCCGCTTCACCTCGAGAACACAGCCGGCGCGGGCGGGACGCTCGGCCGGTCCTTCGCAGAGCTCGCGGAGCTGCTCGAGGCAGGTGGCGGTGGCCGGCGGCTCGGCGTCTGCCTCGACTCGTGCCACCTGCTGGCGTCGGGCTACGAGATCCGTACGCCGGAAGCGCTCGGGAGTGTGATCGACGCCTGCGAGGCTGCGATCGGCACCGGCCAAATCGGCTCGCTGCATCTCAACGACTCGAAGACACCGCTCGGCTCCAACCGCGACCGCCACGCCAACGTGGGTGAGGGCGAGCTCGGCCTCGAAGGGGCGCGCGCTTATGTCAACGAGCCTCGCTTCGCGAGCCTCCCCTGCGTGCTCGAAACGCCCGGACCGGACCACAGCGGCCCGAGCGCCAAGGAGGTCGCGCTGGTGATCGGCTTGCGTCGCTGATCGGAGCACCAGGAATCGCGCTCAGGGGACGCGGACGCACTCAGCTAGCCTTGGTCGCGGCGATCAGGCGAACGATGGGAGCGGTGTGAACAACAAGTGGTGGACGCTCGCTGCTGTGTGTACGGGCGTTTTCATGCTGCTCCTCGACATCACGGTGGTCAACGTGGCGCTGCCCGACATCCAGCGATCGCTGCATTCGTCGTTCAGCGACCTCCAGTGGGTGGTCAACGCCTACGCCCTGACGATCGCGGCATTCCTGCTCACAGCCGGCGTCGTCGGCGACATGTTCGGCCGTCGCAGGCTGTTCGCCATCGGATTGGCGGCGTTCTCGGCCGCGTCGCTGTTGTGCGGGCTCTCGGGCTCATCCACGATGCTCGACTTCGCCCGCGCACTGCAGGGCATCGGTGGCGCAATCATGCTCGCGACGTCGCTCGCGCTGATCGCGCAGGCGTTCAGCGGCAAGGAGCGAGGTACGGCGTTCGGGATCTATGGCGCGGTGCTGGGCGGTGCGGTCGCGATCGGGCCGCTTGTAGGCGGCGCGCTCACGGGCGGTATCGGCTGGCGCTGGATCTTCTTCGTCAACGTCCCAATCGGTCTCGTGGCGATCGTGATGACGCTGACCCGCATCCAGGAGTCGAGGGATCCAAACCAGCGGCGTATCGACTGGGCCGGGTTCGTGTCGTTCTCGCTGGCGCTCTTCGTGCTCGTGTTCGCGCTTGTACGCGGCAACGATGAGGGCTGGGGCAGCACGGAGATCGTCGCCTTGCTGATCGGCTCCGGCGTGCTGTTGGCGATCTTTCTTGCCGCCGAGTGGCGGCAGGCCGACCCGATGCTCGATCTGTCGCTGTTCAAGCGACCAGCGATGCTGGGCGTGTCGATCGGAACCTTCTCGATCGCCGGCTCGATGTTCGCGATGTTCCTTTACATCACCCTGTATATGCAGGACGTTCTCGGCTACGGACCACTGGCCACCGGCGTGCGCTTCCTCCCACTGACGTTGATCGCATTCGCCGTCGCACCGATCTCGGGGAACCTCACCACACGACTCCCGTCGCGCTTCCTGCTCGCGACCGGCCTGGCGATCATCGGACTCGCACTGATCCTCATGACGAGCGTCAATGCCGCGTCTTCGTGGACCGCACTGTTGCCCGGATTCATCCTCGGCGGGGTCGGAATCGGCATTGCGAACCCGGTGATCGCCTCAGCCTCGGTCGCCGTCGTGCCGCCTGCGCGCAGCGGCATGGCCTCGGGGTCATCGAACACGTTCCGCCAGGTCGGGCTCGCGACGGGCATCGCGGGGCTCGGCGCGATCTTCCAGAGCCAGGTGCCCACGAAGGCGCTCTCGGCTCTCGCCACGACCCCCGTCGGGCGCAGCCTTGTCGCTCACAGCGGGGCTCAGTTGCACGCGGCGTTCGTCGATGGGGCCGTGCGCGCGATCGCCGCGACGCACTCGGCAAGCGCCAGCCGCATCTTGCTGCACGCCTACGCGGTCGGCTTCACGGGGAGCTTCCGCGATCTGGTGACGATCGCCGCGGTGTTGGCATTCGTTGGCGCCTTGGGCGCTCTCGTCTTGATTCGCCAGCGGGACTTCGTCCCGAGCGTCGCGACCGCGCCCGCAGCGGCCGGCTAACGGCCGCTCACGCCACGAGTCGTGCTGGAGCGCCGGTCAGCTGTTCGAGCTCGGCGCGCAGGCTCGCGCTCGGCTCGACGCGATAGCTGTCGCCGAGGCGCAGCCGCGTCTCGCCGAACCTGACCACGACCTCCGCCTTGCCGGGAAAGGACGCGAGCACGAGACGCAGGTCGGAAAGCAGCTCCGGGCTGCGGCGGTCTTCGCTCACCTCGACGTGGAGGTTCTTGGGGCGCGCGGCTTCGTGCGCAATGATCCTGGCGCGCTCCACCTCCTCGGGGCCCGGGCTGAAAAGCTCGACCGATTGAGCGACGACGGTCGTCGTCTGCCCTTCCTTGTGATCGACGCGGCCGCGAACGAGGACGATCTGGTCGGCTTCGAGGGGACCACCGAGCTTCTCGAGCGACGCCTCGAACACGAGCAGCTCTGCTTGGCCCTCGAGGTCGTCGAGGGTCGCGAAGATCAGATCGGTACCGGAGCGGGAACGTACCTTCCGCGCCGCGGTGACGATGCCGCCGACCGTCACCTGGTCCTTGTCCGGCCGCGATGCGAGGTCGACCAGTGGGCAATCGACCGCGAGGCGCAGGGCGTCGCGAACGGCCTTCAGCGGATGTGCAGAGATGAAAAGGCCGATCGCCTCCTTTTCGACCGCCAGAAGCTCGTGCTGGTCGAACTCGCCCGCCGGAATCGGCGGCCGCGCAGCGGCACGTGCGAGCGAAGGCCCGCCGGCGCCGTCGCCGAGGTCGAAGATCGAGGCCTGGCCGATCATCGCGTCCTGCTGCGCTTTCTGGCCGGCTCCCTGCGCCTGCTCGAGCACCTCGAGCATGCCGCGACGGCTCGCGCCGGTCGAGCCGAGCGCACCGCACTTGACGAGCGACTCGATCGCCTTCCGATTGACCGCACGTGAGTCGACGCGTTCGCAGAAGTCCCAGAGCGAGCGGAAGAGACCGCCGTCTTCGCGGGCTCGCTTGATCGCCTCGACCGCCTGGTAGCCGACCCCCTTGACCGCATCGAGCCCGAACCGGATATTCCCGTCGACGACCGTGAACTCGTGGTCAGAGACGTTGATGTCGGGCGGCAGGATCTCGATTCCCATCTCCTCACAGCGCGCGACAAAGAACGGCACCTTGTCCTTCGTCGACATCACAGAGGAGATCAGGGCGGCCATGTATTCGGCGGGGTAGTTGGCCTTGAGCCACGCCGTGCGGTAGGCGATCAGCGCGTAGCAGGCGGCGTGGCTGCGGTTGAACGAGTAGTCGGCGGAGCGCTCGTTGGTGTTCCAGATGAAGTCGATCACCTTGTCGCTCGTTCCGCTGGCGCGACAGCCCTCGACGAACTCGGGCTTCAACTCGGCCATCGCCGCGCGGTTCTTCTTGCCGATCGCCTTGCGCAGGTCGTCCGCCTTCGCCCCCGAGAAACCGGCGATCTCTTTGGAGATCTGCATCGCCTGTTCCTGGTAGAGGATCACGCCCATCGACGAGGCCAGGATCGGCTGCAGACGCGGGTCGGGGTAGCTGATCGAGGCGGGGTCGTGCTTGCCGCGTGCGTAGGCCGGAATCTGGTCCATCGCGCCCGGCCGGTACAGCGCATTCAGCGCGACGAGGTCGTCGAAACGATCCGGGCGCACCTTCTTGAGCGCCTCGCGCATGCCCTCCGACTCGAACTGGAAGACGCCGACCGAGTCGCCGCGGGCCATCATCTCGTAGGTCTTGTCATCGTCAAGCGGCAGAGCCACCATGTCCGGGCGCTCGCCGCTCGACCGCTCGATGATGTCGAGCGCGTCCTCGATCACGTCGAGGTTTCGCAACCCCAAGAAGTCCATCTTCAGCAGCCCGATCTGCTCGATCGGCTTCATCGAGAACTGCGTGACCATGCGGTACTGGCGCTGGCCATCCTCGTCAAGGCCGGCATCGGCCAGCTGCAGCGGCACGATGTCGGTCAGCGGCCGGTCGGCGATCACGACCGCGGCCGCGTGGATCGAGGAGTTCCGCACGATCCCCTCGAGTCCGCGCGCCATGTCAATGATCTCGCGCGCGGTGTCGTCGATGTCATAGAGCGCGCGCAGCGGCTCGCCGGGCTTGAGGCAGTCCTCGAAGCTCGGCGGGCGACCCTGCTGGGGATCGGGAATCAGCTTCGCAAGCTTGTCGCCCTGCCCGTAGTCGTGGCCGAGTACCCGCGCCGCATCGCGCGTCGCCTGGCGCGGGAACATCTTGCCAAAGGTCACGATCTGCGCGACCGACTCGCGCCCGTACTTCTCGACCACGTAGCGCATCACGCGCTCGCGACCGCGAACCGAGAAATCGATGTCGATGTCCGGCATCGATACGCGCTCAGGGTGCAGGAAACGCTCGAACAGGAGCCCGTAGGCGAGCGGATCGACATCGGTGATCCGCAGCGCGTAGGAGACGATCGAGCCGGCGGCGGAACCGCGCCCCGGTCCGACCGCGATCCCGCTGCGCTTGGCGAAATCGACGAAGTCCCAGACGATCAGGAAGTAGGCGTTGAAGCCCATCCGGTCGATCACCTCGAGCTCGATCTCCATCCGCTCGAGCACCTCGGCCGGCAGCGGGTCGCCGTAGCGCTCGCGCAGGCCATGCTCGACGAGACCGCGCAGGTAGGCGACCTCGCTCTGACCATCGGGGACCGGGTACGCAGGAATCAGCTGGCGGTCGAGCTCGAGCTCGACCTCACAGCGCTGGGCGATCTCGAGCGTCGTCTCGAGGGCCTCCGGCCACTCTGCGAATGCGCTCGCCATCTCACCCGAGTCCTTGAGGTAGAACTCGTTCGTCTCGAAGGTCATCTTCGGGTCGGCGAGTGTGCTCTTCGTCTGCACGCAGAGCAGCGCCGTGTGGTGGTTGTAGTCCTCCCGGCGCAGGTAGTGGACGTCACCCGTGCCGACGAGCGGGCGGCCCAGCTCGCGCGCCATCCTCACGATTTCCTCGTTGCAGCGGTCTTGCAATGCCAGCCCGTTCTTCTGCACCTCGAAGTAAACGTTTTCGGCCCCCAGGGCGCCGATCAACTGGTCGATGTGCTCGCGACCGTCGCTCACGCGTCCGTCGGCGATCCGCGTGCACAGACGAGACGCAAGACAGCCGCTGAGAGCGATCACGCCGGCGCCGTGAAGCTCGATCTGCGCCATGTCGACGGTCGGGCGCCCGCGCTGCAAACCCTCGAGGAAGCCCGCCGAGGAGAGCTTCACGAGGTTGCGGTACCCCTCGTCGGAGGCCGCGAGCAACGTCAGGTGGTTGCGCTCGATGCGCTGGCCCGGCGCGGCGACCGCTGCGTGGTCGTCGACGAAGTAGACCTCGCAGCCGACGATCGGCTTGATCCCGGCCTTCTTGGCGGCCTGGTAGAGCTCGACCGCACCGTTCATCACGCCATGGTCGGTGAGGCCCAGTGCCGGCTGGCCAAACGCCGCCGCCCGCTCCACGAGCCGCTCGATTTTGCATGCGCCGTCGAGCAGCGAGTACTCGGAATGAACGTGCAGGTGGGCGCAGGCAGCCTCGGTCATCGACTGCTCTGATCGTAGGTGGCGCACCAGACAGGCCGGCGGCGCAAACCGCTACGTGCGAACGCAAGCAGCACCCTGCGGGCGCGGACGGTAGGGTGGCGCTCGAATGTCGGCGCGAGCTGCTGCCACCATCTGGCGCAACGGAGGTGCGCGCGGGCTGATCCGGACCACGTCGGCGGCGATCCGCATGGAGGCGCCGCTGATCCTGCGCGGCCGTCGCACGGCCGCCAGCGTCGGCGCCTATTACGACCTCGTGACCGACATCAGCCGCAGCCTCTACGGCGATAACTTCCACTTCGGCTACTTCCCGACCGGGGGCGAGACGCTTCCGGAAGCGCACGACGCGCACACGGACCTCGTCGCCGAGCTCGCAAGCCTCGAAGCCGGCTCACGCGTGCTCGATATCGGCTGCGGCATCGGCGCTCCGGCGATGCGAATCGTGCGGCGCTACGACTGTGACGTGACCGGCGTCAATATCAGCCGCGAACAGGTTCGCCAGGGCCGCGAGCTGATCGCCGAGCAGGGCCTGGGCAATCGCGTCCGGATCGAGCGTGGAGACGCCCGCAAGCTGCCGTTCGAGAGCGCTTCATTCGATGCGATCGTCTGCGTCGAGGTCGCCGGTGACATCTGCGTGACCGCCACCGACAAGCAGACGCTGATTGAGGAGATGTTTCGCGTCCTCAAGCCGGGCGGTGGCCTCGGCTTCTCGGACCTCGCGCTGCGCGAAGTCGCCTCGCGTGCCGACCGCCGAGTGCTACGCGGCGTCTTCTACGACGACGGATCGAACCTCGTGACGGACTGGCCAGCGCTGTTTGCGCGACGCGGCTTTTTGGTCGACGAGCACCGCTGCATCCTCGAGCAGACGATGGCGACATGGGAGCACGTCAGGACGCTCTACGCGGGCGAAGCGAGCGAGCTCGCTCGCTGCTATGGCAAGTCGGTCGCGCGACGCACCGGCGCGCAGCTCGACCGTCTGCCGGAGATCCTGCGGAGGCTCGGCACGTTCCCGGTGTTCGGGGCCCGCAAGCCGACGACCGACGCGGCGCCGGCCGCCGCCATGGCCGTCGCGCGCGAGGCCTAGCGGCGCGCGGGCAGCTCGCGTGACTAGCCGCCCTCAGGCGGGTCGGCGCGATTGCGCAGCTGCCAGGCCATTCGCGACTGCAACGACCACAGTTCGATGAAGCCCGGCGACGCGGCCTGGGAGAACAATCCGCCGGACTGCGCGAACGAGGCCAATGAGCGGTCATAGAGGGCGTTCGACGAGTCGCGTGTGATCACACGTGCGCAGCCCTTGTAGAGCTCGACGCCGACCGTGCCGCTGACCTGGTCGTTGACCGCGTTCATGTACGCGTCGAGGTCACCGCGCAGCGGCTCCCACCAGAGGCCTGCGTAGACGAGATACGCCCATTGGCGGTCGAGCCCGGACTTGAACTGGTTCTGGTGGATGGTGCAGACGAGCTTTTCGAGCTCCTGGTGAGCCGGCAGGATGATCGCCGCTGCCGGCGCCTCGTAGATGTCACGGACCTTGAGGCCCACGATGCGGTCCTCAATGTGGTCGATGATGCCAACGCCGTGGCGGGCGCCGAGCTCGCCGACTCGCTCGATCAGCTCGACGAGACCGAGTCGGCTGCCGTCGAGCGCCACCGGAAGCCCCTGCTCGAAGCTGAGCTCGAGGCGCGCAGGCTCCTCGGGCGCCAGGCGCGGCAGCGTGACGAGCTGGAAGACGTCCTCCTCCGGCGCGCGGTCGAGGTCCTCGATCCAGCGGCCTTCCGAGGAGCGCCCCCAGAGGTTGTCGTCGATCGAATACGGCGCCTGCTCTGAGCCGCCCTTGACCGGGATCCCGTGCTCACGCGCGTAGGCGACCTCCTCGTCGCGGCCCATCGCCCAGCTCCGCACCGGTGCGATCACCTTGAGCTCCGGAGCCAGCGTCGCAACGGTCGCCTCGATCCGGACCTGGTCGTTGCCCTTGCCAGTGCAGCCGTGCGCGATCGTGTCGCAGCCCGAGCGGCGGGCGCACTCGACCGCAAGCTTCGCGATCAGCGGTCGGCCGAGCGCCGTGAAGAGCGGGTAGCCGCCACCGTAGAGCGCGTTCGCCTTGATCGCCGGGGCCACGAACTCGGACGCGAACTCCTCGCGCGCATCGACGACATGGCATTCGACGGCGCCGATCTGCCGCGCCTTGCCCTCGATCACCGCATAGTCCTCGCCGGGCTGACCGAGGTTCACCGTCAACGTGACGACCTCGGCGCCGTAGCGCTGCTGGATCCAGTGCAGCATCACGCTCGTGTCGAGTCCGCCGGAATAGAGCAGCAGCACACGCCCGACCTGCTCCGGGTCGGCCTCGTAGCTCGCGGTGCGCGGTGGGAAGCCGGGATCGCTCATCGGATCCGCCACCCTAGCCGCCCGCAGGCGGACCGGTGCGCCGCTCGCGCTGCATAGCCGTAGTTGCGCGCGATTCGCGGAAGCCCAGCTTCTCGTAGAACGCCTGGGCGTCGTCCGTCGTGAGCCACCACCCCAGGTCGCGGTACGGACCGCCGTCGACAGCCTCGCTGACGAGCTCGACGCCGAGTCCGCGACCACGGTGCTCGGCCAGCACGAATACGTCCGCGAGCATCGCGAACGTCGCTTTGTCGCTGACCACGCGAGCGAAGCCGACGAGCTCGCCGACGTGATAGGCGCCGACGACGCGCTGCGAGCCCTCGATCGATGCGACCACCGCGGCATGGCTCCGCCCGATCGCCCAGTAGGAGTCCTCGGACAGGAACCGATGCACGACGTCGACGTCGATCCGGCGCGGGTCGTCGTCGAGCTCGTAGCCGTGGCGCAGTTCACGAATCATCTCAGCGCTCCGCGTCAAGCACGGCGGTGATGCGCTCGAGCGCGTCGAGCGCCTCGCGCTCGCCGATCAGGAGCGGCGGCAGCAGTCGCACGGTCCTCGGCCCGGTTGCGTTCACGACCAGCCGGCGTTCGAGCAGGAGCCGACGGACAACGGCAATCGCGTCGATATCGAGGTCGAAAGCAATCATCAGGCCGCAACCGCGCACCTCGGTGACGTGCCGGAGTCCGGCAAGGCGCGAGCGCAGAAGCTCGCCGCGCTCGCGTACGCGCTCCAGCAGAGTTTCGTCGAGCAGCACGTCGAGCGTCGCGTTCGCGGCTGCGCACACGACCGGTCCGCCGGCGAAGGTGGAACCGTGATCGCCGGGCGCGAAGGTATCGGCGAGCCGCTCGCCCGTTATCAGGGCGCCGATCGGCAGGCCGCCGCCAAGCGCCTTCGCGGTGCACAGTAAGTCCGGGATAACACCGGACCGCTCGTAGGCCCACAACGTGCCAGTCCGCCCGAGGCCGGTCTGGATCTCGTCAAAGATCAGGGTCGCCCCGATCGCGTCGCAGAGCTCGCGCGCAGCCACCAGCAGCTCGTCGCCAAGGACGATCACCCCGCTCTCGCCCTGGATCGGTTCGATGATCACCGCTGCCGTGTGCTCGTCAACAGCCGCACGGAGGGAGTCAACCGTCGGCTCAACGCTGACGAAGCCGCCGACCAGCGGCGCGAACGGAGCCTGCTTGGACTCCTGCGGCGTCGCTGACAGGGCTCCGTAGGTGCGCCCGTGAAACGCTCCGTGCAGCGAGACGATGGTGCCGCCCTGGCGAGCCTTGCGGGCGCATTTCAGCGCAGCCTCGACGGCCTCGGTGCCCGAGTTGGCGAAGAACACCCTGCCGCCGAGCGAGCAGCCGGCGAGCCGCTCCGCAAGGCGCGTCATCGGCTCGTTGTAGTAGAGGTTGCCAACGTGAATGAGCCGCGCCGCCTGCTCCTGGATCGCCGCCACGACGGCGGGGTGGCAGTGACCGACGCTGGAGACCGAGATGCCGCACAGAAA
>JBEKBL010000001.1:0-23456 GCA_050015415.1 Solirubrobacteraceae bacterium | reverse complement strand
CAGCCAGCCACCGAGGAACAGCGTCGTCGCGACGCCGGAGACGACGACGACGTTCAGGTACTCGGCGAAGTAGTAGGAGGCGAAGCGGCCTCCGCCGTACTCGGTGTTGTAGCCACCGACCAGCTCGGCGTCGGCTTCAGCCAGGTCGAAAGGAGCGCGGTTGGTCTCTGCGAACGCAGCCACCATGAAGATCAGGAAGCCGGCGAGTTGGGGCACGATGTACCACATGCCCTCCTGCGCATGGACGATCTGGGTCAGCGACAGCGTGCCGGCGGTGATCAGCACCCCGACCAGCGCGAGTCCCTGCGAGACCTCGTAGGAGATCAGCTGCGCGGCGGCGCGCATCGCGCCGAGGAACGAGTACTTGGACCCCGACGCCCAGCCGCCGAGCATCAGCCCGTAGAAGGCGATCGCGCTGAGCGCGAAAATGTAGAGCGGGCCGATCGACACGTCGACGCCGGAGAGGCCGACGCGCGTGCCGAAGATGTGCGGCGCATCGCCGAACGGGATGATCGCGAACGTCGCAACCGCGGTCATGATCGAGATCACGGGCGCGAGGATGTAGAGCGGGCCGATCGACGTGTTCGGCCGCGATTGCTCCTTGCCGAGCAGCTTGACGATGTCGGCGAGCGGCTGAATCACGCCGTAGGGGCCGACCCGGTTCGGCCCGTAGCGGCCCTGGAAGCGGCCGAGCAGCTTGCGTTCCGCGAGCAGCACGAACGGCACGATCTGTAGGCCGATCGCGAAGATCAGGATCGCCTTGATGATCTGGATCCACCAGGCCTCGTAGTAGTCGACGATCGCGAGTGGCGTCAAAGCGCACTCACCTCGCTGTCCGCAAGCTCGTCCTCCTGTGCGGCGAGCAGCGCCGCTGCCTCGGCCTCGACGGTTTGCACGGAGCGGATCCTGACGTGCGGACCGTGCAGCATGTTCGCGCCACCCTCGTCGAGCTCACGCTCGAGGAATGCAGTCCCGGCGGGGGCGCTGTCGCGCAGCGCGACGCGGCCGCGAACCTCGCCCTGGTCGTCGCTGACGAGCACCTGCTCGTCGTGGCGCACTCCGAGCGCGTCGGCGTCCGCCGGATTCAGCTCGACGCGCTGGCTCGGCGCCAGGAAGGCGAGCGCCGGCGAGGCCTTGACCTCCGGTCCGGCCCAGATCGAGCGGTAACTGCCGAGCAGGACCTTGCCGGGTTGGCGGCGCGGCGCGCGCCGCAGCTTGGCCGCACCGACCCGCGCCGCCTCTGCGGACGGCGCCGCCGCGGCCTGCTCCGGCCAGCGGATACCGTGGCCTGCGAGCGACTCGAGCGTGAGCCCGGCGTACTGCTCGACGGTCGCGAAGAGCTCGGCGCTGAGCGCCGCAGCGGTATCGGGACCAATCTGGCCGCCCAGCATGCGCCCCAGCTCGCGCAGGACGCGCCACTCGCTGCGCACCTCATCGACGTGTCCGATCGCCGGGCGCAGCCGCTGGACGCGACCGTCGGGATGCGTGATCGTGCCCTCCTTCTCGGCGCTCGACTCGCTCGGGAAGATCACCGTCGCGTGCTCGCGAAGGCCCTTTGTGAGGAAGGACCCATGCGCGATGACGGTGGTGGCATGCTCGAGCGCGCGCTCCCAGGCCGGGGCGTCCGGGTAGGAGAGCAGCGGATCGACGCCGAGCATGTAAACCGCCGAGAGCTCGCCGTTGCCGAGTGCCTCGGCGATCGCCCCCGCATCACGCCCGCCGGCGAGCTGCGGTCGGCTCAATCCCGGTCCGGCATTCGCCATCACGCCGACCTCGCGCAGGCCGCGGCCGTTGGCGGCATGCGGAATGCCGATCAAGCCGGCGCCCGAGCGACCGGCGAGTCCCAGCGCGTCGGCGAGCGCCAGCAACGCGCCGCGGTCGCCGGACAGCAGCTGCTCGCCGTAGACGATCACGATCTCCTTGCCGGCGGCTTTCAGGGCGCGTGCCAGCCTGCGGACGCCTTCAGCGCTGACAGCGGCGGCGCGCGCCGCCTCCTCGACCGGCTCGCGCCGCAGGGCAGCCACCAGCGCCCACACCAGCTCGGCCCCGCGGTCCGGTGCGAAGCGAACGTTCGCGGCCGAAACCGGATCCAGCGCGCTCGCGCGCGCCGAGGCGACGAACAGCCGCACGCCGTTGCGCCGAACTCCCTTGCGGATTCGCAGGTCGAGGATCGGTGCGTCGTCGAGCGGCTCGCAGTCGAGCACGAGGACGGCGTGTGCGAACTCGAGGTCCACCACCGACGCGGCGAGCGCCGGGTCCGACAGCGCGCGCCAATGAGCGAGGCTCACGGATCCGGTCGGGCTCGAAGCGAGATGTGGCGATCCCAGCACGTCGCGCAGCAGGCGCGAAAGCAGCAGGCCTTCCTCGTTGGTCGTTCCGCCCCCGGCAAGCGCCGCGACCTTCGAATCGGCACGCCGCAGCGCGCCGACGGCTTCGGCGAGCGCGCGTTCCCAGCCGACGCTGCGAAGCA
Source organism: Solirubrobacteraceae bacterium (assembly GCA_050015415.1). Classification (GTDB taxonomy): domain Bacteria; phylum Actinomycetota; class Thermoleophilia; order Solirubrobacterales; family Solirubrobacteraceae; genus Palsa-513. The sequence goes on along the minus strand of JBEKBL010000001.1, from coordinate 20,986 downwards.
GGCCGCCATCGCGAATCATCGGCGCGGTGATCCGCTCGTCGACGTGAATCGCCTGGTATGCGAAGCGGCCCTTGTCGCAGAGCCAGCCGTCATCCACCTCGTGGTGATCGCGCGTGAGCACGCGCAGCACCCGCTCGTCGCGGACCGTGAGCGACGTGTTGCACTGCGCCGGGCAGAGCGTGCAAACGCTGCCTGCGCCTTCGATGTCCCAGGGCCGCGCGCGGAAGCGGTAGGGCCGCGAGGTGAGCGCCCCGACCGGACAGAGCTCGATGATGTTGCCGGAGAACGGCGCCACGTAGGGGTGGCCGTCGAAGGTGCCGACGAACGAGTGCTCGCCGCGCTCGAGCAGCACTAGCTGGTAGTCCTCGGCGACCTCCTGCGAGTAGCGCACGCAGCGGTAGCAGAGGATGCAGCGCTCGCGGTCGATCGCGATCAGCGGCGAGAGCTCGAGCGGCTTGCGGAAGTGGCGCTTCGGCTCGATGAACCGCGATATGCCGCCGCCCCAGCCGAAGGTGATGTCCTGCAGCGGGCACTCCCCACCCTTGTCGCAGACCGGGCAGTCGAGCGGGTGGTTGATCAACAGGAACTCGACGACCGCCTGCTGGGCGACGCTCGCGCGCTCGGAGCGCGTGTGTACGACCATGCCGTCCTTGACCGCGGTCGAGCACGCCGTCTGCAGCTTTGGCATTCCCTCGATCTCGACGAGACACATGCGGCACGCGCCGACCGGCTGGCCGAGCTTTGGCTCGTAGCAGAAGACCGGGATCTCGATGTCGCCGAGTTTTGCGGCGTCGGCGAGCATCATGTTCTCGGGCGCCTGAACTTCGCGGCCGTCGACCGAGAAGGTGATCGTCTGTGGATTCGGACGAGGCATCAGCTGGCCACTAGGCGACGGACGCGAGCTGGCGGGACTCGATGTGCGCCTCGAACTCGCCGCGGAACTTCGCGATCATCGAGCCGATCGGCATCGCCATCGCGTCGCCGAGCACGCAGAGGCAGTTGCCGATGATGTGCTCCTGCACCGAGGCCATGATGTCGAGGTCCATCGGCGTTGCGTCGCCGGCCTCGATCCGCTCCAGCATCTTGACCGTCCAGTTGGTGCCCTCACGGCACGGCGTGCATTTGCCGCAGGACTCATGGCGATAGAACTTCGCCGTCTTGAGTGCGACGTCGAGCACCGACGTCTTGTCGTCGCAAACGATGATCGCGCCCGAGCCGAGCATCGAGCCGGCCTTCGCGAGGCTGTCGAAGTCGTAGGGGACGTCGAGGTCTTTCGCAGTCAGAACGGGGGCGCTCGAGCCGCCTGGGAACCACAGCTTGACCTTGCGCCCCCGGGGTGGCCCGCCCGCCAGATCGAAGATGATCTGGCGTGACGGAATGCCGAGCTCGATCTCGTAGTTGCCGGGACGCTGGACGTGGCCCGAGACGGAGACGACCTTGGTGCCGGAGGAGCCGGACACTCCGAGCTTCGCGTATTTCTTGCCGCCCATGTTGATGATGTGCGGCATCGTCATCAGCGTCTCGACGTTGTTGATCAGCGTCGGGCCCTGGTAGAGGCCCTGGAGCGCCGGGAACGGTGGCTTCAGCCGTGGGTTGCCGCGCTTGCCTTCGAGCGAGTCGAGCAGCCCCGTCTCCTCGCCGCAGATGTATGCGCCGGCGCCCCGGTGCAGCACGAGCGAGAGCGACAGCTCGGAGCCGAGGATCCGTCGCCCGATGTAGCCGGCCGCGCGCGCCTGCGCGATTGCCGCGTCGAGGATCTTCGCCTGCTCCTCGTACTCGCCGCGGATGTAGATGAAGGCGTGGTTCGCGCCGCCGGCGTGGGCCGCGATCACGATTCCCTCGATCAGCATGTGCGGCGACTTCTGCATCAGCTCGCGGTCCTTGAACGTTCCCGGCTCGGACTCGTCGGCGTTGCAGACCAGGTACTTGTCCATGTCGCCCTTCGGCAGGAACGAAGCCTTGCGGCCCGCCGGGAAGCCGGCGCCGCCGCGCCCGCGAAGGCCTGAGGCCTCGAGCTCTGCGATCACCGCGTCCTGGGTCATTGCGAGCGCCTTGCGCAGCGCCTTGTAGCCGCCGCGGCGCTCGTAGACGGCGATGTCGTTGAGCCCCGGCTTGTCGATGTCGCGCAGCAGGAGCGGGTGGCTGGCGTTGCTCACGTCTGCTCCTTTGGCAGCTCCGAGGACGCCGTCGCGCGCAACGCGAGCGCCAGCTCGGGAATCGGCTCGCGGCCGCCGCGCAGGTCGCCGACGAGCCGCTCGGCGTCGCGCTTCGCGAGCGGGCCGTAGTAGACGTGGTCGACCGAGACCATCGGTGCGATGTCGCAGGCTCCGAGGCATTCAAAGCGTCGCAGCGTGATGTCGCTCTCGCCGCCCACCGCGGCCTCAAGCGAGTCGAACAGCTCGTCGGCGCCGCGCAGCGAGCATGTGATGTTCGTACACACGTAGACCGTGTGCTCGCCTACCGGCTCGAGCTCGAACATGTCGTAGAACGTGGCGACAGACGTCAGGTAGCCGGGTGTCACGCGCATCACGCAGGCGGCCTCGAGGATCGCCTGCGGCGAGCACCAGCCGTAGTGATCCTGTGCCGCCCGCAGCGCCGGCAGCGCCGCGGAATGGCGATCGGGGTAGCGGCTCATCGCCTGCTCGATCTCCGCGCGCAGCTCCGCCGGAACGACGACGAGCGCTGGGTCTGGGACCTCGGCGGGATCCTTCTCGAGGTCGGCCGGCTGATCCCAGCCGGGCGTCCGCGAGCCATCGCGGCTGCGCGGTATCTCGCGACCGGCCAGCTCCTGGCGGTACTCGAACCCCGGCCCACCGCCATTCCCCGCGGTCATCCCAAAACCTCCACACAATCCGACGGGCCCACGCCAACGACACGCCGAGTCCCGTGCGCACGTGGCGACGTGCGACCCAAGAAGCCAAGCGAGGACAGCCGGCAAAGCCGGCTCCCGCAGCCATTCACCGGTCGATCCCTCCAAGAATCGGATCGAGCATCGCCAGCGTCGCGATCAGGTCGGCGATGTAGCTGCCGCGCGTCATCGGGCCGGTCGCCTGGAGATTGACGAAGCTGGGATCGCGCATGTGGACGCGCGCCGGCTTCGCGGAGCCGTCCGAGCGGACGAAGCAGCCGAGCTCGCCGCGCGGGGACTCGATCGGGTAGTAGACCTCGCCCGGCGGCACGCGAAAGCCCTCTGTCACGAGCTTGAAGTGGTGGATCAGCGCCTCCATGGAGGTCGCAAGCTCGTGTCGCGGCGGCAGCGCTACCTTGCGATCAGTCGTGATGTGTGGGCCTTCGGGCAGACCGTCGAGCGCCTGCTCGATGATCTTCACCGACTCCTTCATCTCGGCCACGCGCACCGCGTAGCGGTCGTAGTTGTCGCCAACCGTTCCGACCGGGATCTTGAACTGGAAGTCCTCATAGGAGGAGTACGGCGCGGCCTTGCGCAGATCCCACGGGTTGCCGGCGGCGCGCAACAGCGGACCGGTGACCCCCAGAGCGAGCAGCGATTCCTCGTCGAGCGTGCAGGTGTTGCGCAGGCGCTGGAGCAGGATCTCGTTGCGCTTCAGCAGGTCGTTGTACTGGTCGACGCGCGTCGGCATGATCGCGATGAACTCGCGCAGCTTCGCCTCGAACCCGAGCGGGATGTCCTCGATGACGCCGCCGACCTGGAAGTAGCGCGTGTGCATGCGCTGGCCCGAGGACTGCTCGAACAGGTCGAGGATCATCTCGCGCTCGCGGAAGCAGTACCAGAACATCGACATCGCCCCGAGGTCGAGTGCGCTCGTGCCTAGCCAGACGAGGTGGGACATGATCCGGTTCAGTTCCAGGTGGATCACACGGAGGTATTGGGCGCGCTTTGGCACCTCGCATTCGAGCAGCGTCTCCACCGCGCCGCAGAAGGCCATCGCGTTGAAGTAGTAGGAGAGGTAGTCCATCCGCTCGACGACCGGGATCACCTTCCAGTAGGCCTTGTCCTCGGCCGTCTTCTCGATCCCGGTGTGGACGTAGCCGATGATCGGCTTGATGTCGCGAACGACCTCGCCCTCGAGCGTCACGAGCAGGCGCAGCACGCCGTGCGTCGCGGGGTGGTGGGGCCCGATGTTGAGCGTCAGCAGCTCGGCGGTGGGTCCGCCGCGCTGGGCGGCGACCTGCTCCTCGAGCGGCGCCAGCGTGATGCTGTCCTCCATCCGGCGGTAGTCGGTGCGCGTGCTCATCGCGTCCACCCCGGCGAGGTTGCGTCGTTGTGGGTGAAGAGGACCGGCTCGCCGCCCAGGGGAAAATCGCGCCGCTGCGGGTGACCCTCGTAATCCTCCGGCATCAGGATCCGCCGCAGGTCCGGGTGACCTTCGAACTCGACGCCGAACATGTCGTAGACCTCGCGCTCCTGATGGTTGGCGGTCGGCCAGTCCTCCGTCACCGACTCGACGCTCGGGGCGTCGATCGTGACGCGCAGCTTCACCGCGATCCGGTCGACTCGCACCATGTCGAGCAGCTGGTAATGGACTCCGAGGCGCGGCTCGTGCGGGTAGTAGTCGACTCCATGGACGCTCATCAGCGCGCGGTACCCGTGGCTTTCGCGCAGCTCCGCCAGCACAGGGCGGACGGCGGCGGGCGCCACCTGGAGGCTCGCCTCCCCGCGGAAGTACTCCGTGTCCAACACACTGCCCGGTATGGCCTCGCCGAGCGCTGCTGCGATCAGCTCGAGCCCGACCTGGTCAGGCACCGGCGCTCTCCGCCGGCGCCTCGATGACCTCTTCGGTGCCAACCGCGTCGTAGCGCTCGCGCCAGCTGAGATCAGGATCGTCCTGGATCATCTTGCGCAGCTTGAGGATTCCGTGCATCAGCGCCTCCGGCCTCGGCGGGCAGCCCGGGACGTGCACGTCCACCGGCATGAACTTGTCCGCCGGCACGATCGCGTAGTTGTTGAAGACCCCCATCGAGGACGAGCATGCCCCCATCGCGATCGCCCATTTTGGCTCGAGCATCTGGTCGTAGATCCGCCGCACGACCGGCGCCATCTTGATCGAAACGCGGCCTGAGAGGATCAGCAGGTCGGCCTGCCGGGGCGACGCGCGGAAAGCCTCGAAGCCGAAGCGCGCGACGTCGACGCGGGCGGCGACGATCGACATCATCTCGATTGCGCAGCAGGCGAGCCCGAACGTCGCCGGGAACAGCGAGTTCGACCGCGCCCAGTCCACGGCCTTCTCGAGCGTTGTCGTCAGGATCGACTGCTCGACGAGGCGCTCGAGCTCCAGTCCCTCGAGATCGCCGCGCAAGAGGTCGCGCGCGAGCAGGCCGCGGGCGCGGAAGCTGTTCGGGTCGCCGACGCTCTCGCGCGTTACCGCCACTCGAGCGCTCCACGTCGCCACACGTACACGAACGCGACGAAGAGCAGCACGACGAACGTGATCGCCTCGAGCAGCGCGAAGGTGCCAAACGCGCGCAGCTCAGCCGCGATTGGGTAGAGGAAGATGGTTTCGATGTCGAACAGGATGAAGAGCATCGCGATCAGGTAGAAGCTGATCCCGAAGCGGAAGCCGAGTTTGACCTCGGAGGGGAGCCCGCACTCGTACGGCTCGGTCTTTGACGCGATCTTGCGTCGTGGCCCGATGACCGTGTTGAGGTAGACGAAGGTGCCTCCGACGATTCCCCCGAGCGCGAGAAACACGATCGCGGGCAGGTAGCTGCGAAGCACGGAAGCGTTATATCACTACCCCGGGAGGCCTTGTGCGTGACTGTTACTTAGTGGCAAAAGGGACGAGCGGCAAACGGCGGAGTCTCATTTGAGCCACCGCACGATCATGCTCGACGCCGCGCTCGCCCTGGCGGCGCTCAACGGGCTTGCCGGCCTGCTGGGGGCGGTGCGCTGGCTACGCTCGGAGTCGAGCGCCAGCTTCTGGATCGCCGTCCGTGTCGGCCAGGCCGCGGCGATCGCCTACGCCGCACTGACCGGCGTCGCCTACCTGGCGAACTGGCACCCGTCCAACAAGCTCTTCTATCTCTACGCCCTGCTGCCCGTCGCGATCGGATTCGTCGCCGAGCAACTTCGCGTGATCTCCGCCGACCACGTTCTCGCCGCGCGCGACCTCGAGGACGCGGCCGCGGTCGGTCGCCTCCCTGCGGCCGAGCAGCAGGGCGTTGTAACCGCGATCCTGCGCCGCGAGATGGGCGTCATGGCCGCCGCAGCGCTCGTCGTGTGCTTCCTGGCGCTCCGGGCCTACGGCACCTACTAGCCCGCCCGCTGAACGGCGCTACCGCGCCATGACCGCGAGCGACCCGTAGGCCCCAAGGTCCGCATAGTTCGCACCCGGGTCGTAGATGCGATACGTGCCGGGCGTCAGGTGGAACGGCGCAGTCGTCACGGTCTGTCCGGGAAAGACCGCGCGCGTCTGTCCGACGATCCTGCCGTCGGCGTCCGCGACTGCGACCTCGTGCACGAGCACGCCGTCGTTGGTCACCCGCATGCGCACCTCACCGGCCGGCATGTGGACCGATTCCGGCGAGATCTCATACTCGCCGACGCGGAGCGCAAGCACCGGCGAGCGGTAGCTGGCACTGCTCTCGCCACAACCGCAGACGGCAAGGCAAAGCGCGAGCGCGAACACCATCGCGACGGCTCTCGAGCCGGCCACGGCGGCACGCATTCGCTGAAGCGGCAGCATCCCCTGGAGCATTATCCGTATCATCTCCGCCCGCATGAGCCGTGTCGCGAAGATCGTCGCCAGTGGAGCCGCGGCGCTCGCGGCCGCCGTCGCGATCAGCGCCTGTGGCTCGCAGGGAGTGGACGTGTCGACAGCAAGCCCCTACCACCAGGGAGCGGTCATCTTCCTCGACCACTGCTCCGGCTGCCACACGCTCTCGGTCGTCGGCGCCGAAGGCTCCGCGACGTCGGTGCAGAATCGTCTGCGCACCAACGCACCGAACTTCAACTTCCGCGCAGAGACCGTTCAGCAGGTTCTCTACGCGATCGAGAACGGCGGCTTCTCCGGCCAGATCATGCCCGAGAACATCGTCGTCGGAGCGCAGGCTCAGGCGGTGGCGAGGTTCCTCGCCCACTACGCCGGACGCGACGCGCCGAAGACGCCGACACTGCCGCAGACGCCGTCCTAGACCTAGCAGGCCGGCGGTTCTCGACCTCAGGCTGATCCGCGAGCGACCCGACGCGGTCCGCACCGCGCTCGCGCGCCGCGGCGGCGGCGTCGAGGCCGGCTTGGCGGCGGTCGTGGAGCTCGATCAGCGCCGGCGCACGATCCTGCCCGAGCTCGAGTCGCTGCGAGCCGCCAAGAACGCAGCCTCGGAGGAGATCGCCGCGGCAAAGCGGGCGGGCGCCGACGCGGGCGGAGCGATCGAGGCGATGCGCGCGCTCGGCCAGCAAGAGAAGCAGCTCGCGAGCGACCTCGCCCAGACCGACCGCTCGCTCCAGGAGGCACTGAGCCGTCTGCCGAATCTGCCGAGCGAGGACGCGCCGGCGTCCGACACGGTGCTGAAGTCGGTCGGCGAGCCGCGCACCGCGGGCCCGTTCCTCGACCACCTCGAGCTGGCGGGTCCGCTGATCGACATGGAGGCCGGCGCCCGCCTCTCCGGCGCTCGCTTCGCCTACCTCCGCGGCGATCTCGTGATGCTCGAGCTGGCGCTCGTTCGCTGGGTGCTCGAGCGCCTCTCGGCCGACGGGTTCGAGCCGGTGATCCCGCCGGTGCTCGTTCGCGAACAGGCCCTTTACGGCACCGGCTTCCTGCCCGACACCGAGCAGCAGATCTACGGCGTCCCGGACGACGAGCTCTACCTCGTCGGCACCTCCGAGGTCGCCCTCGCATCGCTCCACGCCGGGGAGATCCTGGCCGGTGAGACGCTGCCGCGTCGCTACGCCGGCTTCTCGTCCTGCTTTCGCCGCGAGGCCGGCGCGGCCGGCAAGGACACGCGGGGGATCATCCGCGTGCACCAGTTCGACAAGGTCGAGATGTTCGTCTTCGCGACCGCCGAGACGAGCACCGACGAGCACGAGCGCCTGCTCGCGATCGAGGAGTCGCTGCTCGGTGAGCTCGCGATTCCCTACCGCGTCGTTGCGATCGCCGTCGACGACCTCGGGGCCTCAGCGGCCAAGAAATACGACTGCGAGGCCTGGTTGCCTTCCCAGCAGCGCTATCTCGAGCTGACCTCGTGCTCGAACACGACCGACTTCCAGGCGCGCCGACTGGATATCCGCGTTCGCGACGCAGGCGGCGAGCGCCCGGTCACGGCGCACACGCTCAACGGGACCGCCGTCGCCGTCGGTCGCACGATCGTCGCCCTGCTCGAGAACGGCCAGCAAGCCGACGGCTCGGTGCTGCTGCCGGAATGTCTCGTTCCCTACGGCGCTCCCGCGGAGATCCCTCAGCAGGCTCCCAGGAAAGACTGACCGCTTGCTCATCGCTCGGGGCGATGCTCGCCCCCATGAGCGCGCAGCACAGCACCCCGGCCCCAAGCGTCGAGATCGTGATCCCGGTGTACAACGAGGCCGCCGGCCTCGAGCGCAGCGTCACCCGTTTGCGCGGGTTCGTAGCTGACGAGTTTCACTACGCGACGCGGATCACCATCGCCGACAACGCGAGCACGGACGCCACACTCGAAATCGCGCTGCGTCTGGCCGACTCGCTCGATGGGGTCGGGGTGCTCCACCTCGACGCGAAAGGTCGCGGTCGCGCGCTGCGCGCCGCCTGGGGTCGCAGTGACGCGGAGGTGCTGGCCTACATGGACGTTGACCTGTCGACCGACCTGCGCCACCTTCGAGAGCTCGTTGAGCCATGCCTCGACGGTGACGTCGACGTCGCGATCGGCTCGCGTCTCGCGCGCGGCGCCCGCGTATCGCGCGGTGTCAAGCGCGAGCTGATCTCCCGCAGCTACAACGCGATCCTCAGGGGCGCCCTGGCCACCGGCTTCAGTGACGCCCAATGCGGCTTCAAAGCAGGCCGCCGCGAAGCGATCCACGCTCTGCTCCCCCAGATCGAGGACCAGAACTGGTTCTTCGACACCGAGCTCCTCTTCCTCGCGGAACTTCACTGCATGCGGATCCACGAGATCCCGGTGCACTGGGTCGACGACCCCGACTCCCGCGTCAAGCTCATCCGCACCGCGCTCGAAGACCTCCGAGGCATCCGCCGCCTGCGGGACACACACCGCCCAGTGCTTCGCCCAGTGAGCAGACGTCCTGCTCGAGGCCCGCTCACGGCTCGCTGACGCCTGTCGAAACATCGCCGCCGGCGGCGATTCGCGCGATCTCGATCACGAACACGGCGCCACCGTCGATCGCATTGCCCGCGCTCACCCGACCACCGTGCGCCTCCACGATCTCCGCGACGATCGCCAGTCCGAGCCCGGCCCCGGCCTTGCCGCGCTCGCGCCCGACCTCCGCGCGCCAGAACCGCTCGAACACCGCGTCCTTGGCATCCTCCGGCAGTCCGGGGCCGTGATCGCGCACCTCGATCCGCTCGAGCCCGTCGTCGCCGCGCAGGCTGAGCTCGATCGGTGTGCCGGCCGGCGTGTGCCTGATCGCGTTGGCCACCAGGTTCGCGAGGACCTGGCGCAGCTGGTGGATGTCGCCGCTCACAACATGGGTCGCCGCCGCGGAGCGTGCGTCCGGCTCGATCGAAACGCTGATCTCGCGCCCGGGCGAAACCGCTCGCGCGTCGCGTCCTGCGTCCTCCAAGAGCGGCGCGAGATCGACCGGCTCGCGGACGCTCACCGGCATCTCGTCGAGCCGGGCGAGCGCCAGCAGTTCGTCGACAAGGATGCCCATGCGCGACGCCTCCTGCTCGATCCGCGCCATCGCCCTCGTGGTGTCCTTTGGGCTCGTTGCCGCTCCCAACCGGAACAGCTCCGCGTAGCCGCGAATCGACGTCAGCGGCGTGCGCAGCTCGTGCGAGGCGTCCGACAGAAAGCGCCGCAGGCGTTCCTCGCTCTGCTGGCGTTTCGCGAAGGCCTGCTCGATCTGTCCGAGCATCGCGTTGAGCGCAATGCCGAGCCGTCCCACCTCGGTGCGCTCGTCGGCTGGGCTGACGCGGCGCGACAGGTCGCCTGCGGCGATCGCCCCGGCGGTCGCGCCGATCCGGTCGAGCGGTCGCAGCCCGATCCTGATCACGAGCCAGGCGAGCACCGCGAGGGCAAGCAGCACCGAGGCGATGACGATCGCCTCGATCTCTTGCAGGCGCGACAGCGACGCGCCGACATTCCCGAGCGACACCGCTGCGACGGTCAGCCCGCCGTCGACGTTGGCGGGCTCGACGATCACGACGTAGGAGAGTCCCGGATCGCCGATCGCCGGGACGGTGAAGGTCCTCGGCCGGGCGGGGTCGTGGCTGACGTAGGGCTCGAGGTCCGCCGGGAGCTTTGGTGCGTACTGCGCCGCGAAGCCGTACGCGACCGGGTATCCGACGCGCTTGCCCGAGCGGTTGAGGTGCTCGCCGAAGGTCCCCGGCGGATCGATCTGATTCTCGATCGGCGGTCCTTGATGGCCGATCGGTCCGTGCGCCCCGCCGTAGTCGCCATCGCCGCCGAACAGCCCGCCGGTCGCGTTCGGCGGGACCACTCCAGCCTGCACCAGATGGTTTTTGCCGTTGACCTGCGCCTCGACGGTCGCGAACGACTGTCTGACCTGCGTGTTGACCTGCCCGAGCAGGAACGAGCGCTCCGCTCTGTAGGTCACGACGCCCGCAACGAGCAGCCCGGCGGCCGTCAGCACGACGAGCCCGACGAGCAGCCGCGTGCGCAGCGACACGAGACTCAACAAGGCTCAGCCTCGCGGCAGCCTGAGCGAGTAGCCGACGCCGCGCACGGTGTGGATCAGCGCCGGTGCCTCCAGGTCGATCTTCTTGCGCAGGTAGCTGATGTAGGTCTCGAGCACGCGGGCATCACCGCCGAAGTCGTACTGCCAGACGTGATCGAGCAGTTGCCCACGCGTCAGCACGCGCCGCGGGTTTGCCATCAGGTAGCGCAGCAGGCGGAACTCGGTTGCCGTCAGCTCGATCGGCCGCGCGCCGCGCGAGACCTCGCGCGTGTCCTCGTCGAGCGTGAGGTCGGCGAACACGAGCTGCGAGGACTCGGGCTCGGTCAACCCGCTGCGGCGGAGGATGGTGCGGATCCGCGCGACGAGCTCCTCGAGGCTGAACGGCTTCGTCATGTAGTCATCGCCGCCGAGCGTCAGGCCACGGACGATGTCCTCGGTCCCGTCGCGTGCGGTCAGGAACAGAATCGGAACGCCGGCGCGCGCACCGGCGAGGCGCCGCGCGACCTCGAACCCGTCGATGTCGGGCAGCATCACGTCGAGCACCATCACCTGCGGTTTGCTCGCCGCGACCGAGGCGATCGCGTCGGCGCCGCTGCCGGCCGACTCGACGCTGAAGCCCTCGAAGCGCAGCGCCATCGAGATCACGTCGACGATGTTCGGCTCGTCGTCGACGACGAGCACCCGGACCTGGTCTGTGGCCTGCGCGGTCTGCTCGTGCGTCGCTTGCATGCCAGCATGATCGCGCGCAATGCTGTGAGTTGACTGAGAGCCTCCAGGGAAAATGCGTAGGCCGGGCACGCTCACCGCCGTGTCGTCGACCCGCCGTTATCCTGGCTCCGTGGCCTCCACGTACCCCACGGTGGATGGCGCCGGGATCAGGCTTGACGGACTGAGCAAATCGTTTCGTAGCCCCGAGGGGCCGGTACACGCCGTCCGTGACATCGACGTCGCGATCGCGCGTGGCGAGACGGTCGGACTGCTCGGTCCCAACGGCGCCGGCAAGTCGACGACGATCGACATGCTCCTCGGCCTGCAGCCGCCCGACAGCGGCGGCGTCTCGCTGTTCGGGCGCACGCCGCGCCAGGCGGTCGACGCCGGGCTGGTCGGCGCGATGCTCCAGACGGGGGCGCTGATCCAGTACCTGTCGGTCCGCGAGCTGCTGACGATGATGGCCTCGATCTACCCGGCTCCGCTCGGCATCGCTGAGGTGCTCGAGCAGACCGGCCTCGAGGCGATCGCCGGACGCCGGACGCAGAAGCTCTCGGGCGGTGAGACCCAGCGTGTCCGATTCGCGCTGGCGATCGTCAGCGACCCCGACCTGCTGGTGCTCGACGAGCCGACGGTCGCGATGGACGTCGAGTCACGCCACGAGTTCTGGAACTCGATGCGCGCCTTCGCGGCGCGCGGCAAGACCGTCATCTTCGCGACCCACTACCTCGAGGAGGCCGACCAGAACGCGGACCGTGTCGTGCTGATGGCCCACGGGCGGATCGTTGCCGACGGACCGCCGACCGAGATCAAGGGGCGTGTCGGCTCGCGCACGATCCGCGCGACGCTCGCCGACGCTTCGCCCGGCGAGCTGTCAGCGCTCCCCGGCGTCGCGAGCGCTGACCGCCACGGCGAGTCGGTCCTGCTCATTTGCGCCGACTCAGACCAGGCGATCCGCGCGCTGCTCGAACGCTTCCCCGCGGCGCGCGACATCGAGATCACCGGCGCCGGGCTCGAGGACGCGTTCCTCGCCCTGACCGCCGACGGCGACAGCGATGCTCCCGATGCCGCACTCGTGCTGTGAGCAACCTCGTCTACATCCGCTACGAGCTGCTGCGCGCCTTCCGCAACCGCCGCTTCTTCTTCTTCTCGATCGGCTTCCCGCTGCTCTTCTATTTCGCGATCGCCGCGCCGAACCGCAGCACCACGAACTTCGACGGCAGCGGCATCTCGCTGCCGCTCTACTACATGGTCGGCCTCACCGCGTTCGGCACGATGGTCGCGATGATCTCGACCGGCACGCGCATTGCATCCGAGCGCCAGATCGGCTGGACGCGCCAGCTGCGGATCACACCGCTCAGCACGCGCGCCTACTTCCGCGCAAAGGTGCTGACCGCCTACATGATGTCGGGCCTCACGATCGTCCTGCTCGGACTCGCCGGCTCCTCGCTCGGCGTCAGCCTTCCGGCCGGGCACTGGCTCGCGATGGTCGGCCTGATCCTGGTCGCGCTGCTGCCGTTCGCGGCGCTCGGAATCATGCTCGGCCACCTGATCAACGTCGATTCGATCGGCCCTGCGACGGGCGGCGGCGCATCGCTGCTGGCCTTCCTCGGCGGCACCTGGTTCCCGCTCCACGGCTTCCTCCTCCAGCTCGGCCGGTTCCTGCCCTCCTACTGGCTCGTCCAGGCTGCGCACACCGGCCTCACCGGTCAAGGCTGGCCGGCGCGCGGCTGGATCGTCATCGCTGTCTGGTCGGCCGTGTCCGTGGCCGGCGCGCTCTACGCATTCCGCCGCGACACCAAAAAAGTCTAGGTCGCCAAAGCTACGGCCACCAACGCAGCGCACCACGCGCCAACCAGGCTAAGTCAGCGAGGCCGGCTCGGCCGTAGGCCGAGCCGGCGAGCCCCCTTACCACCATCTCCCCTCGCGCGCCGCGTCTGTGCCGCCGGTACGGTCGAGCGCGTCGAGTGCCGCCATGTCCTCGCCCGACAGCGCGAAGTCGAACAGCTGCGCGTTCGCCTCGATTCGCTCGCGGTGGGTCGACTTCGGGATCACGAGCACGCCGTGCTGCAGGCACCACCGCAGCAGGACCTGTGCGGCGCTGCGTCCGTTGCGCTGCGCGATCTCCGCGACCGTCGCGTTGTCGAGATGGCGGCCGGTGCCGAGCGAGCTGTAGCCGACGATCGCAACGCCCCGCTCCTCGCAGGCCTCCAGCAGCCCGCGCCGGTACTCGAACGCGCTGAACTGAGCCTGGTTGACCGCGGGCCTGCTGCTCGCGATGCCGAGCAGCTGGTCGAGCTCCGAGACCGAGAAGTTCGAGACGCCGATCGAGCGGGCGTAGCCGCGTCGCTGCGCCTCCTCCATCCCCGGCCAGGCCCAGGTCGGCCCGCCCTGCGGCCAGTGGATGATGTAGAGGTCGACCTGGTCCACGCCGAGCCGCTCGAGACTCCGCTCCGCTTCAGCGACCGGGTCCTTGCTCCGCGGATAGAACTTCGTCGTGAGGAAGACCTCCTCCCGCGGGATGCCGCTGTCGCGCAGCGCCCGTCCCACGCTCGCCTCGTTGCCGTAGGCCTGGGCCGTGTCGATGTGGCGGTAGCCGAGCTCGAGCGCCCAGCGAACCGCCTGCTCGCACTCCGGGCCGTCGGGCGTCTGCCAGACCCCCAGTCCCAGAGTCGGCATCCGCGCGCCGTCGGCGAGGACGCGGATTCGATCGCCGTCGGCGTCGCTCACGCCGAGTCCATTCGGTCAGCTGACATATGAATCACCTGGCGGTGGATCATCGCGCATCGCGCTGAGTTGCTGCACGAGCGCCGGCCCGCTCAGCGTCGGGTGCACCTCGAGCCGCGGCAGCGCGTAGGGGTCGTCGCGTGCGCTCGCCCAGCCGTAGTACTCGGTGGTGGAGCCGCGGAATCCGGCTGCCTCGAGCGCGTCGATCACCCTCGGGTCGTACTGCCCGGACGGGTAGCAGAACCAGTTGACCGGCACGTGGAACCAATGCTGCAGCCTGCGCCGCGCGCCGTCGATCTGCAGGCGCAGTCCCGACGCCGTCTGGGTGACCATGTCGGCATGGTTCCAACCTTGGGTGTCGAGCTCCCAACCCGCCTTGACGAGCTCGCGGATCTCGTGGTGGGAGATCCCGCCGTTTGCCCAGTCGAGCCCGTAGAGCTGGAGGTTCTCGACCCCGGCCCAGCCGAGGCTCGCGAGCACCGGTGCGGCGTACTGGAACTGCGTCTCGTAGCCGTTGTCGAAGCTGATGACGATCGGCTTGCCGCACGGCAGTCGCTCGTGCCGATGCCAGTTGCCCCACAGCTGATCGAGCGTCACCGCGTGATAGTCGGCGGCCGCGAGCGCCGCCATCTGTGCGGCGAACAGCTTCGGCGACACGTAGAGCAGCGGGTAGGGCGCGCCGGCCGGCGCCTGGGAGATCACGTGATACTCGAGGATCGGAGCCGACTCGACGCGGTACGGCGCGAGGCACCGCTCGCGCTTTGCCGCCGGCTTGACTGCGGCCGCCTTCTTCGCCGGCGCCGGATCGCGCGCCTTCGGCGCGCTCCCGCCGAGTCCGACAATTGCCGCGATTGCCACGGCCAGCAGCGCGACGAGCCCGCCCAGGGCGACGCGCCGTCGCCGCTTCACCGCCCGCCTTCGCGCCGCGCGCACGGCTGGCGAGCGTTTGTCAGGTTGCGGTGCTCCAGCTTCCATCCCGGCTCCCGCGCTCACTTTCGCATGCCGCGCCTCCGGTTGCTTTGGGGGCGTGGTCGGGGTGAGCCACCGCGCACCTCACGACGTGGGCGCGCGTCAGCTCTTCTCGTGGCGGGCGAGTCGCCGCTGAAGCCAGTCGCGGGTCTCCGGCCACTCGGCTGCGATGACGCTGTAGTAAGCGCTGTCTCGGATCACGTCTCCGCGGACGATCATGTGGCTGCGGAAGATCCCCTCGAACTTTGCACCGATGCCATCGAGCGCCATGCGCGAGCGATCGTTGCGCTCGTCGGTCTTGAACTCGACGCGGACGCATTCGAGCTCGTCAAACGCGTGGGCGAGCAGCAGCAGCTTGGTCTCGATGTTCGCGCCGCTCCGCCAGAAGCTGGGCGCAAGCCAGCTCCAGCCGATCTCGAGGCCACGATGCTCGGGCCGGAGCGCGAGATAGCTCGTGTGGCCGATCGCCGCGCCGCTCCCCCGATCGACCGTGACGAAGCTCGTCTGCTTCCCGGCCGCGCTGAGCTCGAGCATCTGCTCGAGCCAGCCGTGGAACTGCTCGGGGGAGGACGCCGCATTCAGCGGCATCCAGCGCCAGACCTCCGGATCGCTGCCGGCCTCCCAGAGTGCCGCTTCGTGCGCTTCGCTGAGCGGCTCGACGCGAACGAGCTTGCCCTCCAGCACGGGCCCGAGCTGTCCCCAGTCCGACATCCCGCGGACTCTACGACCTCGCCTGAGGGCCCGTCACTCGCGGCTCCGACCGGCCGTGGCTGAGCGGAGAGGGAGGGATTCGAACCCTCGGACGAAGTTTCCCCCGTCACGCGATTTCCAGTCGCGCCCGTTCAACCGCTCCGGCACCTCTCCTGGAATGAATGCGGCTCTAGGCTACGCGACGCGATATTCTGCTGCGCGGTGGGCTGCCAGCCTGCCGCGGAGACCAAACGGAAGCTCAGATGCTCGCCCTCAGCAAAGCATTCAACGAAACCTTCGGGTTGCTCGCGACGTTCCTCGGCATTGGTGTCGTCGCCAACGTCCTGATCGTCTACATCGTCATTCAGGTACGCGGCGAGCATCAGAAGAACGAGGAATACCGGGCCGAGCGCCAGCGCCGGTCTGGTCCCTAGGTTTTCTCAGCCGCTGGTGCCGGCCGTCGCTGACCGGCTGGCGAGCTCGACTCTGTAAATGGTCGAGCTGGTCTGGCCGTCAGGCTCGACGCCGCCGGCCAGCAGGATCTCGCCGGGCAGGCTGATCGCCATTGCGCCGGCGAGCCGCACGGGCAGCAGGCCGATCAGCTTCACCTGGGCCGTTGCGGGCGTGAACGAATAGACGGCGCTGCTCTGGTTGACGCCGACGGCCCTGTAGCCGCCGAGCACGATGATCCTCCCGCCTTCGACTGCGGCGGCTGGCTGCGTCAGGGCGATCGGTAGCTCGCCGACCTTGGTCACGCTGCGAGTCGCGGGATCGAAGCGGTAGATCGCAAAGATCGCCGCGCCGCCGTCTGCGCCACCGATCACGTATATCGCGCCGTCGTCCGCCACCGCCGCCGCGTCTACCACCGGCTGCGGCAGGCTCGCAACCGTGCTTGCTCCGGCGCTCGTGCTCCAGGACACGATCGAGTCGAGGTCGCTGGTCCCGTCATACCCGCCGATCACGTAGGCGGTGCTGCCGCTGGCAGCGACCGCGGCGCCCTCGGTCGGCTGTGGCAGCGAGCCCGCGATCGTCGAGCTGGAAGCGCCGCTCGGGATCGACACGATGTCCGAGGTGGGCAGGGTCGTCTCGCTACCGCCAAAGAGGTAGGTCGCGCCGTCCAGGACCGCGGCACCCGATGCCGCGAGCGGCACGGGTAGCGTGCCCGGCGAGCTCGTCGTGCCGCCGTCGAAGCTCTGGATCGTCGCGATCGGGGTGCTCGCCGTATCGAGACCGCCGAAGAACGTCGCACCACGCGAGCCGTCGGGGACGACGGCCGCGCCGCTCACCGCGCTCGCCAGCTTGCCGACCGCCGTCAGGTTCGCCACCGGCCCGGCGGTCGCGTGTCGGTGCGGCTTAGCCCGGGTGCTGCGCTGGGCGCCGTCGTGGTCTCGCAGGAGCCCGAGCGTCGCGACGACGACAGCGCCGATCGCGACCAGCGAGGCCAGCAGCGCGCCGACCGCGCTCGCCCGCCGGCGTGACGACGCTCGTGCCGGCGATCGAGCCCCACGGTGCGGCACGCTGCGCCGCGCGTGTGGCTGCAGCTGGCTCATCGGTCAACCTCCGCTCGCCGTCGCCGGCAGGCTTTCCGGCGAGGCCGGGTCGCTGACTGCTGCTGATCCCGCGCGCGGTGCATCAAGTGAAGTTGTATCCCGAATCGCCGCGGGTCCAACCCACCTAGGCAATCGGACGACAAAAGTTCAGAGCGCTCGCCCGGCGGGTAGCCTCCGTCGATCTGCGGCCGCTACACCAATATCGCCGATCCGGCAATGCTCGAGCAGCGTTTTGGTGTCGCGGTGCCGTTCAGTGAGGGGACGCGCCGCTACAACATCGCCCCGACCGAGGCGGTTGTCGCGATCGTGCTCGGCAAGGACGGCGCGCCCGTTGCGAGGCCGCTGCGCTGGGGCCTCATCCCACCGTGGGCGAAGGACGCGAAGATCGCCAACAGGATGATCAACGCGCGGTCTGAGACCGCCGACAGCAAGCCCGCATATCGCGGCCTCATCGCAACCGCGACGCGCCGGGCGCTTTTGCCCGCAGACGGCTTCTACGAATGGCTGCGCCCGGAGGATCGTAAGCAGCAGCGGATCCCGTTCCGGTTTTCGCGTGCAGACGGCTCGCTGTTTGCCATCGCCGGGCTGTGGACACCGGCCTACCTGCCGGCGGCCACCCCGGGCGAGGAGGACGAACTCGTGACGACGGTCACGATTCTCACGACGAAGGCCAACAGCATCGTGGCGCGACTCCACGACCGCATGCCGGTGATCCTCCGCGACCGCGACAGCGAACTCGCCTGGCTCTCGCCCGAGCTCGACGCCGCCGGCGCAAAGGCTCTCTGCGTGCCGCTGGCCAGCGAGCTGCTGGTGGCCGCGCCGGCGAACCCGCTGCTCAACAAATCCGGCCTCGACGAGCTCGAGGGGCCGGAGCTGCTCGTCGCACCGCCTTCATAGGCGCCGCGTCAGCCGCGAACGCGCTCGCTCGAGGCTTCGAGCCAGGCCGCGACGCTGGCCCAGGCTGCGCTGTCGGGGTCGACGTGGCGGCGGTGTGCCCCGTCGCTCCCGGCGAGCTCGACGAGATCCACGTCTGCTCCCAGCGCGCGGGCTGCGGCCGCGTAATTGCGGCTGCGACGCACCGACACCGTGGCGTCCTCGGTCCCGTGGACCAGCAGCACGGGCAGCGGCAGCGGCACGAGCGCGATCGGATCGGCCACCGCGTAGCGGGTCGGGTGGTTGTCCGGCGAGCCGCCGAGTAGCCGGCCGACTGCACCACCGGGATGCTCGCGGTAGGTCTCTGCAAGGTCGTTGACGCCGGCCTGCGAGATCGCCGCAACCGGCGCGATCGCCGGATGGGCGCCGGGCGCGCCGTCGGGCAGCGCGGCGCGGGACGCCGCCCAGAGCGCGAGCTGACCGCCGGCCGAGTGGCCGAGCAGCGTCACGTGCTCGAGGTCAAGCGGCGCGTCGAGCAACCGCAGGTGGTCGACCGCAGCTGCCACGTCGCTGAACGTCTGAGGCCAACCGCCGCCCTGCCCGCGCCCGATGCTCCGGTACTCGATGTTCCAGACGGCGAAGCCGCGGCGCGCGAGGTCGCCGGCGATTCCTCGCATCACGACCTTGCCGTAGCCGGCCGTCCATGCCCCGCCGTGGACGGTCACGACGACGGGATGCGGGCCGCGTCCGCGCGGGAGCCACAGCTCACCGCACTGGCAGCGGTTATCCGAGCCGTAGCGGCGATTCCGCCGCGGCGTGACTAGGTCGAGTAGCAGTCTGGGTCGAGACATGGCCAGTGCAGTGATTCGTCGGCGACGGGAACGCGGATCATTCGCTGCCGCACCTATGGTGAGATGAGCGGAGGGGGAGAGATTCGAACTCTCGGTACGCCAATAAGACGTACAACGGTTTTCGAGACCGCCGCATTCAACCGCTCTGCCACCCCTCCGGATGACCGCCGCAGCCTAGACATCATCGCGCACGCGCGACCCGTTCCCCTGTGCGTCAGACGACGGCGAGCCGGTGGTCGGAGTGCTCGCGGTCCCACGTCACCGGTGAAACGCCGCGCTCACGCAACTCCCCGCGGCGGACTCTGCCATAGCCGGTAAGCGGCAGCGTGTCGACGAACTCGATGTAGCGGGGGACTGCGAAGGCTGCGACTCGCTCCTCGCAGAAGCGCACCAGCTCGAGCGGTTCCGCCTCGCGTCCGCGCTCGAGCACGATCGCCGCCATCACCTCATCCTGGCCCATCGCCGAGGGCACCGGGAAGACCGCGACGGCGGCGACGGCGGGGTGCTGCTGGAGGGCCGACTCAACCTCGGCGCTGGCGATGCTCTCCCCGCGTCGGCGGATCGAGTCACCCTCGCGGTCGGTGAGCCGGTACCAGCCCTCGGCGTCGCGGCTAACGCGCTCGCCGGTGTGAAACCAGAGGTTGCGCCAGGCCGCGACAGTCGCCTGCGGCATGCCGTGGTAGCCGCTCGACATGCTGAACGGATGGCGTGGGCGAACGACGAGCTCGCCGTGAACGTCATTCTCCACCGGAACATCTTCTTCGTCGACGACCGCCAGCTCGAAGTCCTCGACCGCGCGTCCGAGCGAGCCCGGACGCGGTGGATCGCCGGCGACTCCGGTCACCTGATTCGTCTCGGCTGACGCGTAGGCGTCGTAGAGCTCGACGCCAAAGCGATCCTTGAAAGGCGCATGAGACGCCGCCGGCGTGGCCGGGGCGAGCGCGACCGTGACGGCGTGTCCGCTGTCGTCCCTGCTCGGTGACTGCGCGAGCAGGACCGAGACCATTGCGCCTGTCAGGTAGGTGCGAGTCGCATGGTGCTCGGCCGCAAGCCGCCAGTAGCGCCCAGGCATGAAGCGTGGCGCGATGACCCAGGCCGCACCCGCCGCGAGCGCCTGGCAAAGGCTGTTGATCGCGCTGGCGCCGGACAGCGGCAGGCTCGTGAAACAGACGTCGTCGGGACCGATCGCAAGGAACTCGCTGCCGATCACGGCGTGCCAGAAGAACTGCGCCTGCGGGCAGCAGACGCCCCGTGCGATACCTGTGGCGGGCGAGTCGTAGAAGATCGCGAGCGTGTCTCCCGGCGAGGCTGCGGCTGGCGGCGCCGGCCCAGCCGGCGCAGGCAGCGGCTCGCAGCGGTAGCCGTGCGCGCGGTGCGCTCGCGCGCGATCGAGCAGCCAGACATGCTCGAGCGTGGCTGGCGGCGGAACTCGCGCGAGCGCGTCGAGGTGCTCGGTCTCGACGATCAGCGTGCCGGCAGCCGAGCTCGTCAGCGCGTGCCGCAGCCGCGCGCCGCGGATCGCCGGATCCAGCGGCACGGCGATCGCGCCCATCCACGCACAGCCGAGCAGCAGCTCGACGAGCTCGATCCGGTTACCTGCGATCGCGGCCACCCGCCCGCCGCGTTCGACGCCGATCTCGCTCAGCAGGCCCGACCAGGCCGCGGCGCCGTCGCGCAGCTGCGCGAAGCTCCGCTGCTCGCCGCTGGTCGTGCTCACGCACACCTTCTCGCCGAAGCGCTCAGCCTGTCGCTCGAGCAGAGCTGGCAGTGTCTGCGAAGCCAGCGGTAGACCGCGCAACGGCGCTCGCAGCCCCTCGGAATCGCTCGCTCGAGTGCCAGTCGCCACGCTCCTATCTTGA